>DTVJ01000210.1 GCA_012963565.1 Piscirickettsiaceae bacterium | reverse complement strand
GAGTTGCCTAAAATTACAGCAGCACTATTAGCTGGTGTATATCCGTTTATTAATCTATTTGCTCGACCGGGTGGTGGCTGGATCAGTGATAAGATTGGGCGTAAGTTAACTTTGATGATTGCCTTTGCTGGTATCGCGACTAGCTTTCTAATACTTGGTAATGTTGATAAAGAAACTTGGTCTATTAGCTGGGTGGTTGGATTAACTATTTTAGGCGGTATTTTTTCTCAAGCAGGCTCGGGTGCAGTATTTGCAATGGTACCACTTATTCAAAGACGCTTAACTGGGCAAATTGCTGGTATGGTTGGTGCTTTTGGTGCTGCAGGTTCGGTGATGTTCTTAACGGTTAACTCGTTGGTTGAGTATGATCAGTTCTTTATGTTGATCGGTATTGTTGCCGTAAGTGTATTAACATTGATTATGTTCTTTTTAGATGAACCAAAACATGAGATGACAGAAGTGCTAGACGATGGTACAGTACAGATTATTAAGTTAAATTAGTAATGGGAAAATTAAAACTCAGCTTTCAATCTAATACTCAGGCAGGAATTAAGCTTGAGAATCAGGACGCCTGTGGTTTTTATATTCCTAGCTCTCCAGTATTAGAAAATAAAGGTATTGTCGCGGTTATAGCAGATGGTGTGAGTGCTTCAGAAAAGGCTAAAGATGCCAGTGCATGTTGTGTCCAGAGTTTCTTGAGTGACTATTACTCTACGCCAGATTCGTGGAGTACAGAGCATTCAGCTAGCAAGGTTATCTCGGCCTTGAATAATTGGCTGCATTCACAATCGGTCAGAGAACAAGAGCATTCCTCTATGCTTTCAACTATGAGTGTGCTGATTGTTAAATCTAACACGGCACATATATTTCATGTGGGTGATAGTCGTATTTATCGATTTAGAGATGGCAAGTTAAAGCAATTGACACAGGATCACGTTTTGCATCTTGCTAAAGAGAAAACCTATTTGTCTAGGGCTATGGGCTTTGATCTTAAGGTTCATGTAGATTATTACACGACTCAAGTTAAATTAGATGATGTATTTTTAATGACCACTGATGGTGTTCATGATTACCTTAATTCTAAGACCATTGATTCATTACTTAATGAGAATATTTCTGCCAGTGAATTGGTGGAAAAAGCATTGTCTGCTGATAGTCAGGATAACACTTCGGCAATCATTTGCAAGGTTGATCAACTGCCAGAGGAAGATTTGAGTGAAACGTTTGATAAATTAACCAAAAAACCTATCCCGCCTGATTTAGAAAAAGGTATGAAGATTAACGGCTTTGAAGTTGAGTCTTTGATTCATGCTAGTAATAGAACTCAAGTCTACCTTGCTAAAGATATAAATACTAATGAGACGGTGGTTCTAAAAACACCATCCATTAATTTTGAAGATGATGCCCAATATTTGAAACATTTTATGTATGAAGAGTGGGTTGGACAAAGGATCCAGTGTGGGAATGTTGTCAAAACTCACAATAGTAGTGAGGAAAGTAAATTTTTAGCCTATGCAATGGAATATGTAAAAGGGCAAACATTACGAGCGTGGATGCAAGACAATCCACAGCCAGATATTAAAGTCGTGATCAGCATGGTAAAACAGATAATTCAAGGACTTAGAGCCTTTCATCGTCAGGAGATGTTGCATTGTGATTTAAAGCCTGAAAATATTATGATTAATAAGATAGGACAGGTAAAATTAATTGATTTTGGTTCAGCAAGAATTGCAGGTGTTGCAGAGCTTATGAGTCCAGTTGCTGCGGTTGGTAACCAAGGTACTCAAGGCTATACGGCGCCAGAAGTAATAATAAATGAAAAGGTTACCCAAGTATCCGACCAATTTAGTTTAGGTGTTATTGTTTATGAGATGTTTACAGGTCAACTTCCTTATCAGGACAAATTGGATAAGAATTTAACTGTAAAGAAATTATCACAATTAGCTTATGAATCAATTTTAAAACACGACCCTCATATACCAATTTGGATAGATGGTGCGATTAATAAAGCATGCCATTTAGATGAGAAAAGTCGTTATGAAGCCTTAAGTGAATTTTTGTTTGATTTAGAACATCCAAATTCAACATTTTTAAAAACAGTGCAAACTATAGAAAGTCCGGAATTTGCAGTGAAGAAATATAGATTGTTAGTTGCATTATCTTTTGCAATTAATATTGTGTTATTGTTATTGTTAGTGCGTTAGGAGAAGTTATGAAAAAAATAGTATTAATCGGAAATGGTATGGCAGGTGTAAGAACACTAGAAGAGCTATTTAAAATTACCGAAGAAAAGTTTGACATTACCGTATTTGGTAGTGAGCCGTATGGTAACTACAACCGTATTATGTTATCTCCTGTACTAGCGGATGAAAAAACCATTGATGAAATCATGATTAATGATCTTGATTGGTACAAAGATAATGATGTTACATTACATACTGATTGTACGATCACTAGCATTGACCGTAGTAAGAAAAAGGTAGTTGATGGCAAGGGCAATACCTATGAGTATGATAAGTTACTGATTGCAACAGGATCTAACCCGTTCATTTTACCAATTGAAGGTCATGATTTGAATGGTGTGATTGGTTTTAGAGATATTGCTGATGTTGATCAAATGATTGATGCCGCTAAGAATCATAAAAATGCTGTGGTTATTGGTGGTGGTCTATTAGGCCTTGAAGCAGCTAACGGTTTAATGAAGCAAGGCATGACAGTTACAGTGGTGCACTTATTAGACGACCTAATGGAAATGCAGCTTGACTCTACCGCTTCTCAGATGTTACTTATGTCTCTTAAAGAAAGAGGTATGGACTTTAAACTCCAGGCACAAACTCAGAAGCTCATTGCAGACGACAATGGCCGAGTAAAACAAATTGAGTTTGCAGATGCAACAACGATGGATGCTGATTTGGTGGTCATGGCAGTTGGCATTCGACCAAACTTTGCATTGGCGCAGGAGTCTGGTCTCCATTGTGAGCGTGGTATTGTAGTCAACGACACCATGCAAACATATGATCCAAGTATTTACGCTGTGGGTGAATGTATACAACATCGTGGTTTATGCTATGGACTGGTTGCACCGTTATTTGAGCAAGCTAAGGTGTGCGCTAATCACCTGGCAGAGTATGGTATCGGCATGTATGAAGGTTCAATCACTTCAACCAAACTTAAAGTAACCGGCATCGATCTTTTTTCTGCTGGTAATTTTAAAGGTACAGAAAATAGTGAAGATTTAGTTTTCCAAGATGCTGCCAAAGGTGTTTATAAAAAAATTGTGATTGAAAATGACATAATTATTGGTTCAGTAATGTACGGTGATACGATTGATGGATCATGGTATTTCCAATTAATGAAAGATGAAAATAACATTGCAGATATGCGTGACCGATTATTATTTGGCCAAGCGCACGTAGGTGATTCTGGGCATGGTGCAATTGACATGGTTGCAGCTATGGATAATTCAGCAGAAATTTGCGGTTGTAATGGTGTCTGCAAGGGTGATATTGTAAAGGCGATTGATGAGCATGGATTATTTACACTAGAAGAGGTTCGTGCACATACTAAGGCATCGAGTTCATGTGGTTCTTGCACAGGACTAGTGGAACAGCTAATTGCTTCAACATTAGGCGGTGAATATTCAGAGTCGCCGCAAAAGAAACCGTTGTGTGGTTGTACTGAACATACCAAACAAGAGGTTCATGACTTTATATTTGATCACGATTTTGAAACTGTATTCGAAGTGTTTGCGAAGATGGGTTGGGAAAATGTTGACGGTTGTCACGTATGTCGACCTGAGGTGAACTATTACTTATTAGCAGCAAATCCTGATTATGTGGATGATCCACAGTCTAGATTTATTAATGAGCGTGCGCATGGTAATATTCAAAAAGATGGCACTTACTCTGTAGTGCCAAGAATGTGGGGTGGCGTGACTACACCAACCGAGTTAAGAACTATAGCAGATGTAGTAGATAAATTTAACATCCCAACCATGAAAGTAACCGGTGGACAGCGTATTGACTTATTCGGTGTTACTAAGGAAGACCTGCCTAAAGTATGGAAGGACTTGAATGCCGGTGGTCTAGTTTCTGGACATGCTTATGGTAAGTCACTTAGAACAGTCAAGACATGTGCAGGCAGTACTTGGTGTCGATTCGGTACGCAAGACTCAATAGCAATGGGTATTAAGTTGGAGCAAATGACTTGGGGCTCGTGGATGCCGCATAAGTTTAAGCTAGCTGTATCTGGTTGCCCTAGAAACTGTGCCGAAGCGACCATTAAGGATTTCGGAGTAGTGGCAGTTCAATCTGGCTGGGAGCTTCATGTTGGCGGTAATGGCGGTATTAAGGTTCGTGTAACTGATTTGTTAACACGCGTGGAGACTGAAGAAGATGTGATTGAATATGTGGGCGCATATTGTCAACTTTATCGTGAAGATGCACTTTATTTAGAGAGAACGGCGCCATGGATTGATCGCGTGGGATTATCATTCGTGACCGAACAATTGGTTGATGATGAGGAGAATAGAAAAGCACTCCATGCAAGGTTCTTAGTTTCTCAGGAGAAGAGTCAAGACGATCCATGGAAAGAGCGTGCAGAAGGCGCACAAAGCCATCAGTTTGAAGTTATTACACAATAATTATTAGGGAGTATTTATGTCAAGTTGGAACGAAGTGGTAGCGTTGGAGAATATTCCAGTATTGGGGTCGAGAGTATTTCGAACAGCCGATCAAGACATTGCAATTTTTCGCACTAGAGATGACAGTGTATTTGCACTGCATAATTCATGTCCGCATCAAGGTGGTGTTTTGTCTGAAGGGATTGTTCATGGTCATAAGGTAACATGCCCATTACACAACTGGGTAATTAATCTAGAAGATGGTGAAGCCCAAGGTGCAGATGAAGGGCATGCAGCTTGTTTTGAAACAAAAGTAGAAGCGGGAATTGTTTTTATTAATTTATAAACTGAATAAGAAATTAACTAGGATAAGAAAATGCTACTAGGAAGAACTCAAAAAAATCCGATAAAAATTACTGATAAGAAAATCGTTGAGTGGAAGTACGCTACTTGTGGCTATTGCTCTACGGGCTGTTCTATGGAGGTTGGCTTTAATAAAGACAACCACGCAGTATCTTCTAGAGGTGTGGGCGGAGCGGATGTTAATCGTGGTAAGTTATGTTTAAAAGGAATTATGGAGCACGAGTTGTTTGTTTCAGAGGGTCGTGGTGATAAACCACTGATACGTAATAATTGGCATGAAGAGTTTAAAGAGACCACTTGGGATACTGCACTTGATGATGTTTCAGATAATTTGAAAAAAATTCAAGAAAAATACGGTCGAGATTCTATTGCAATTGTTTCAACAGGTCAAATGCTTACTGAGGAATTCTATACCTTGGGTAAACTTACGCGAGGCCTAATTGGTACAAATAATTATGACGGCAATACTACTTTATGTATGGCTTCAGCAGTATCAGGCTATAAGCGTTCGTTTGGTTCAGATGGCCCTCCAGGTTGTTATGAGGATTTTGAGCATACTGATTGTTTAATTGCTTGGGGCTCAAA
>DTVJ01000209.1 GCA_012963565.1 Piscirickettsiaceae bacterium | reverse complement strand
GGAATGTTTTGTCTAACACGAATGGGTGGATTTCTTTCCCAAAGCCAATCAGGTTCACTGATGATCTTTGCCTTAGCCGATTTGGTGAGCCCATCTTTTAATTGAACGCCTGAGCATAGTTGAGTAATGGCATCATCGGTAATATCGCCTTCGACTTGCACGATATAGGTTTTTTCTTTATCAAACTTAGGGTGAGATATTTTGTGTTGTAATTTTCCATCATCAGTGAGAATTACTAAACCTTCCGAGTCTTTATCGAGGCGTCCAGCAGGGTAGATGTCTTTAATATCGATGTAGTCGGATAAGGTTTTTCCTTCGCCACTAAATTGACATAACACACCAAAAGGTTTGTTGAATAGGACAACTGTACTAGCCATAGATTTGTTTTGCTCTAGAGACAAAGGCATCTAGCTGAGAGTTGGCGATAGAGGTAAAAATAGGTGAAATAGCAATATCTACTACCCTTGAAGAGAAGTTAAATTGTAATTCAAGTTCAACTTTACAGGCAGTGCTGGTAAGTGGTGTAAATATCCACGCACCACTGAGGTGATTAAAAGGCCCATCTTTGAGTTGCATATCTATACGTTGATTAGTTGTTAGTGTGTTTATCGTGGTAAAGCTTTGATTAAAAGCACTTTTATTAATACTCACCGAAGCGGTAATTTGATCATCAGATTGATTTAAAATGGAAGCAGATGAACACCAGTTGAGAAACTGTGGGTAGTCATCAACTTGGTTAACCAATTGATACATTTGTTCACAAGAATACGCAACGATGGCGCTTTTAGAAATATGATGCATGGTTAATAATGGGTAAAAAATCCAAAAAAACAAAAACAAGTTCAAATACGATTGCTCTCAATAAAAAAGCAAGACATGACTATTTTATCGAACAAACCCTAGAAGCTGGATTAAGTTTAGAAGGTTGGGAGGTAAAAAGCCTGCGTGACAACAAAGTACATATCAAAGAAAGTTACGTTATTTTAAAAAATAATGAGCTGTTTTTATTTGGCGCACATTTCTCTCCACTCAAAAATGCATCAACTCATGTTAACCCCGACCCGACACGTACGCGTAAATTATTATTACATCGTTTGGAAATTAATCGAATTAAAGACAAAATCAACCAAAAAGGTGCAACTATTGTGCCACTTAAATTGTATTGGGCGAGGGGTAAAGTGAAATTAGAAATCGGTGTTGCTAAAGGTAAAAAAGCTCATGATAAGCGACAGGATATAAAGGCTAAGGATTGGCAAAGGGACAAACAACGTGCGCTTAAAGAAAACAATCGATAATTTTTAAACACAGTTCATTGCTAACTTCATTTATTTTTACAATTGTTTGTTTTTAAACAGATATTTCCTTATAATAAGAATCTGCTAGATGTTGGGGGGGTCAGTAAAAAATGAGACCAAGATTTCATTCTCTTACCTCTTGTTTAATAAATTAAACCTTTAGCATTTAGTATCTATATAACCCTTTGAGGAGAAGAAATGAATAAATCAGAATTAATCGATGCAATCGCATCAGCAGCAAATCTTTCAAAAGCAGACGCAGGTCGTGCATTGAATGCAACAACTGATGCAATTACATCTGCTATGGCTAGTGGTGACGGTGTACAGTTAACAGGTTTTGGTAGCTTTGTAGTTAGAGATCGTGCAGCACGTACAGGTCGTAACCCACAAACTGGTGCAACGATTCAAATTGCTGCATCTAAAGTAGCTGCATTCAAAGCAGGTAAAGCATTAAAAGAAGCAGTTAACAGCTAAGCTAGTTATTGTTTTGATGAAAAGCACCTTTGGGTGCTTTTTTTTGCCTAAAATTTGGTAAAATACCCGCTTTATTTAACATTAAGTGGAGAACCCCCAATGGAACGTACTTTATCAATCATCAAGCCAGACGCAGTTGCAAAAAATGTTATTGGCCAAATTTATTCTCGTTTTGAACAAGCTGGTTTTAAAATTGTAGCGGCTAAAATGCTGCACTTAGATGCTGATTTAGCGGGTGGCTTCTATGCAGTACACAAGGATCGTCCTTTTTATGGAGAATTGGTTGAGTTTATGACTTCTGGTCCAGTCATGGTTCAAGTATTAGAGGGTGAAAATGCCGTAGCTAAGCATCGTGAAATTATGGGTGCTACCAACCCTAAAGAAGCTGATGCTGGCACTATCCGTGCAGATTTTGCTAACTCATTAGATGAGAATGCAGTGCATGGTTCTGATTCAGCTGAGAATGCTGCAATTGAGATTGAATATTTCTTTGGTAAAGACGGTGTTTGCCCAAGAACTCGTTAAATTTTACTGGTAAATTTTAAAAAAAATAGCACAGCGGATCTGTGCTATTTTCGTTTATGAAAAACAAACAAAATCTATTTGACCTACCCCAATCGGCTTTGAATGATTTTTTTGCCGAGTTAGGTGAAAAGCCTTATCGCACTAAGCAATTTATGCAATGGGTTTATCATCAGCACCAACTTGATTTTAGTCAAATGCTAAATTTGAGTAAAAAATTACGAGAAAAATTGGATGAGGTTGCTACTTTGGAATTACCTAAGATCGCTACCCAAAATTTTTCTCTAGATGGTGTGATTAAATGGGTGATTGATTTAGGTCATAATAACCATATAGAGACGGTTTATATCCCTGAAAAAGATCGTGGTACATTGTGTATTTCATCGCAAGTAGGTTGTTCATTAGCTTGTACATTTTGTTCAACCGGCATGCAAGGTTTTAATCGTAATCTATCGACAGCTGAAATTATTGGCCAAGTAATGATCGCCAATCAATATTTGAATGACAAAGGTAAGCGAATTTCTAATGTTGTGTTTATGGGAATGGGTGAGCCATTACTTAATGAAAAATCAGTTTATAACGCCTGTAATCTTTTGTTGGATGATTTAGCATTTGGTCTATCTAGACGCAAGGTAACTATTTCGACCTCAGGTGTTGTGCCAGCACTATATCGAATGGCAGATACTACCCCAGTGAGTCTGGCAATTTCACTGCATGCACCGAACGATGTTTTGCGTGATGAATTGGTACCAATTAATCAAAAATATCCAATTAAAGAGTTGATGGATGCTTGTCAAAATTACTTGACTTCAGGCACGCAAGAGCGACATATTTTGTTTGAATATGTGATGTTAGATGGGGTGAATGACAGTATTCAACAGGCCAAACAATTGTCACAATTATTAAAAGGTATGTCAGCTAAGGTAAATTTAATTCCTTTTAATCCTTTTCCAGAAACCAAGTATAAAACCTCAAATAGGGCTACAATTGAAGCATTTCAAAATGTTTTATTTAATAATGGTATTCGCACAATGACTAGACGGACTCGAGGTGAAGATGTAGATGCAGCCTGTGGCCAGTTAGCTGGCAAAGTAGTGGATAAAACCAAACGTACTCAATCATGATAGATGGTATTGATTATTACCCTATAAAAAGGAAAAGTAACAAGAAACCCAAATTACTAATTTTTTTACTGTTGTTAGTAATTGCTACTGGTTATTGGTATTTTGATAATAAACAAAGTTCAATAAAGCCCAAGTCAACACTAATTGTGATTAGTGAACCGGTAATAGAGCCAATCGTTAATACAATACCAATTGTGATAAAACCATCTCAGATTAATCAAAAGACACCTGAGGTGTTGGAAAATTTAGATGAAGTAATGCAAACCTATAATCGGGAGACTCAGTGAAGCCAGTACACACTATTACTAGAAGGAAATCTAAGCAAATTTTTGTAGGCGATGTTGCTATTGGTGGCGATGCACCGATTTCAGTGCAAAGCATGACCAATACGAACACTTGCGATGTAGAGGCAACTCTTGGTCAGATTAGTGCTATTGAAGCGGCAGGTGCTGATTTGGTACGTGTTTCTATTCCAACTATGGAGGCTGCTGAGGCTTTTAAAGAAATTAAGAAGCAGGCAAATATTCCTTTGATTACTGACATTCATTTTGATTACAAGATCGCACTTAAAGTTGCTGAATATGGTGCTGATTGTTTACGCATTAATCCTGGCAATATTGGTCGAGAAGATCGCGTACGTGAGGTTGTGGCGTCAGCTAAAGATCATAATATTCCCATCCGTATTGGTGTTAATGCCGGCTCGTTAGAAAAAGATCTGCAGAAAAAATATACAGAGCCTACGCCTGAAGCTATGGTGGAGTCCGCCTTCAGACACATTGATATCTTAGATAAGCTTAACTTTGATAATTACAAAGTCTCGTTAAAAGCCTCTGAGATTTTTATGACTGTTTTTGCTTATAGACAACTGGCTTCTCAAATTGACAACCCACTACATCTCGGTATAACGGAGTCTGGCTCATTTAGAGGTGGCACAGTTAAATCGTCCATCGGTTTAGGGTTGTTATTGTCAGAGGGGATTGGAGACACCATTCGTGTATCGTTGGCTTCTGATCCAGTCGATGAGGTTAATGTTGGGTTTGATATTTTAAAGTCGCTCCATTTACGTCAAAAAGGCGTTAATTTAATTGCCTGTCCATCGTGTTCACGACAAAAGTTTGATGTGATATCGGTGGTGAATGAACTAGAATCTCGCCTTGAAGATATTGTTGATCCGATTGACGTAGCCGTGATTGGCTGTGTAGTGAATGGTCCAGGTGAGGCTAAAGAAGTCGATGTGGGTTTAACGGGTGGTAGTCCTAATTTGCTCTACATTAAAGGCAAAACTCACTCCAAAATTGACAATGCTCAGTTGGTCGATGAGTTAGAGGCGCAAATACGAGCTCAGTTGCAAAATACTTAAGTCATCCCTTAAGAGCGATTTACCCTTTTATAAGCTTTGAATCGGTAAATAAACTGGATTGCCCAGTACCCAACAAAAGCACTAACAGCAGAAACAACTAAACAACCCAGTAAAAACGGTTGCCAAATAAGGCCGAAGACTTCCCAAACATATTCTAGTGACATGATAAAGTCTTGCTCAATTCCAACACCTAAAATCCAGGCACCTAGTTTGTAGCAAGCATAGTAAATAGGTGCCATGGTGAATGGATTGGTAATCCAAACTAAAGCAACCGATAATGGTAAGTTGGCAGAGAAAATAACCGCAGCTGGTGCCGCCAATAACATCTGAAAAGGCACAGGGATAAAGGCACAAAATAAACCAACTGCAAAAGCTTTAGAAATAGAACGTCGATTAAAATTCCACAGACTGGCATCGTGTAAATGTTTTGAGAGCCAACCTAGATGCTTATGACTTTTTAATGATTCTGGGTCAGGACTCAGTCGTTTAAGTATTTTTTTCATGATTGTGCAGCGTTGATAATAGCGTTAGCATCCAAGCCGTACAAGGCATATAATTCTTCTTGAGAACCTTGTTCGGTAAATTGATCTGGTAGACCGAGTAATGTTAGTGGTGTGTTAATATGTTGAGTATGTAATAGTTCACTAATGGCACTACCCGCACCACCCGTAATCGCATTGTCTTCGATTGAAATGAGCTGCTGATACGAGGCAGAAAGCTCAATAATCAACGCTTCATCTAGTGGCTTAATAAAGCGCATATCGACCACAGTTGCATCTAATTCTTCAGCCGCTATCAGTGCTTGTTCGAGTGTTG
>DTVJ01000208.1 GCA_012963565.1 Piscirickettsiaceae bacterium | reverse complement strand
GTACAAGATTTAACACCAAGAACACCACAGATACTAGCGCTTCTGGTGCTGCTGACGGTTCTGCTTCTGGTGTTGGTGATGCAACGGGTAAGGGTGTTGCTGATGCTTATGCTAAAGGTGCAGCTGATGCTTACGCTAAAGGTCAAGCTGATGCTTACGCTAAAGGCTACGCTGACGCAGTTGCCAAAGGTACTGCGACTTCCACACCTTAAGTAATTTACATACTTAACCAACAAAAGCCACCCGAGAGGGTGGCTTTTTATTAGGCATTACAACATTGGTTGATGGGGATTTTGATTATTCTCTAAATTTTTAGCGAATGATATCAAAGACCGGGTCAAGGTTGAGTTCGAAGGCTTGTGGCTTGATTGTGGGGTTGATTGTGGCCTGATCAAACAAAACCAGAATAGTTTGCTCTAGCTCGTTCTTAAGTGAAATGGTGTGCAGTGTTTCGTCCTTAAATCCAAAATACAATTGCTGGTATTGTGATGAATTTTTGCTGACTTGGTACCAATCAACACCGTCTTGTTGATGAGAGAATATCGGTAGGTTGTTGAGCGAATTTGGTTTGTTAACTAGCCAATATAGCGGTGTTTTTGACAAATCATTGGTTTGTTGTAAGCTGGCTTGTTCGAGCTCAACATCAACTAACCATAGCTCATTATTATTCAGTAGTAATATTTGTTCATTGGGTATGATGGTGTGCCAGCGTAATTGTTTGGGGCGGTTGAAGATAAAAGTACCTGAAGTGGTATGAATCAGCGCGTTGGTATCGCTATAAGTGTATTGGGTAAAGTTAGCACTGAATGACTCTAAGGTATTGAAAAAATCAGAAAATTGGTTGTTGGGTACGCTGAGCACTGTATTGGCCCAGAACAAGGCCAGTAAAACAACAGGTTTAATCATCGCTATTGATTGGTTCTGGCGCTAAGACCTGGCGATTTCCAGCACTGTTCATACTACTGACTACACCACTGGCCTCCATATCTTCGATAATACGGGCGGCGCGGTTGTAACCAATACGCATGCGTCGTTGTAAGCTGGATATTGAGGCACGTCGAGAAGAAGTGACAATGTGCACGGCCTCATCATAAAGTGCATCTAATTCACCAGTTGCACCAGCCGTACTGCCAACGCCTTCGTGCGTATCGCCAGATTCGCTATGAGCATTGAGAATGCCGTCTAGATAATTGGTTTCAGAATTTTTTCTCAAGAAACTGACTACGCGATTGATTTCGTCATCATCCACAAAGGCGCCATGGACACGCGTTAGATGTGAAATGCCTGGCGTCATATAAAGCATGTCGCCCATGCCTAGTAGTTGCTCTGCTCCACCCTGATCAAGAATGGTACGTGAGTCAA
>DTVJ01000207.1 GCA_012963565.1 Piscirickettsiaceae bacterium | reverse complement strand
AGCAATATCCAAGACCTTTTCCACTAAGAGACTAGCATCACAGTTTGCTCTTAAACTTGAATTTCAAGGTGGCTCTTGTGCTTTATGTCAGAAACCACTTGCGCGTTTAAGTCGTAGAATTAATATTGACCACGACCACGACCACGAAATGAATGAAGTAAGAGGTTTGCTTTGCACAGGCTGTAATACTGGTTTAGGACATCTTGGTGATAATATTGAAGGTATAGAGAGAGCAATATACTACTTAAATAACGCACCATATAAAGAATATGTTAACGCAAGATAAAGAATTAGCCCAGTTCTCCCCTTGCCGACCTCACTTATAAAAGTGCTGCCTAGGTCTTCCATAATCAAAAATATATTGTTTGTACTTGTCTACAAGTTCATCAGAGCACCCATCTGCTCTCTGGTGGATACCATTATCACAATTCAAACTAGGAATATAGTTTAAAATAGTACATAAATATTTTTTACAGGATAAAGTTATGAAAAATCTCAGAGAATCACTTACTCGTATAATTAGCACATTATTAATTGCTATTTCGACAGTGGCTTTAATATCAGGTTGTAGTGTATCTTCAGATGAAGTAATAGGAGAGCACGTTGGTTCTTATCAGTATAACAAGATGACCTGTTCAGAATTGGAGGGTGAAATAGACCATCTTCAAAATGCAGCAGCAGCAGCAGCTGGTGTTGTAGATGAGAGATATAAGACCCAAACGGGTAAAGATGTGGCAGCTGTCCTATTGTTTTGGCCAGCACTTTTCATTATTGATGATAATAAACCAGAAGCAAGGAGATTGGCTAGATTAAAGGGTGAATTTTCGGCTGCTGAGAGCACATATAGAAGAAGGAAATGTTAGTAATCTGAAAATTACTAAATTTCACACCTAACTCAGTTTTCCTTGCCGACCTCCCTTCTAAAAGGGGTGGGGTGGGGTCTTAATTCTGAGGTTTTTATTGTCAGATTTGAAGTACAAATTTAGTACACTTGAAGTGCAATTCTGTACATTTCGGCGTGATTTGAAGCAGTTATATTCAAGTCGCTGTGCTATAATTATCGGCGTATTACGTAAGAAATTTCAAATAACTTTAAAAGGTGATAATGGCTGAAAGATACTATTGCAACAGGCTTTTACACCTGGTTAGATTTGGTAGTTTTCTATTTTAATGAGTACACGTAGCTTATATGCGCTCGTAGCTCAGCTGGATAGAGTGTTGGCCTCCGAAGCCAAAGGTCATGAGTTCGAATCTCATCGGGCGCACCATTAACAAATTATGACTTATCCTTCCATTGATCCAATTATTCTTGATTTAGGTTTTATCCAAATCTATTGGTATGGGTTAATGTATCTTTTGGCTT
>DTVJ01000206.1 GCA_012963565.1 Piscirickettsiaceae bacterium | reverse complement strand
CCACTGGATTGAGCGCCATAAACATAAACCACTGATGAGGATTGTTGGGCAAACAGACCAGACAAGAACTCAAGTATTTGTTGGTTTTTATCGCCAATAAAATTACGCCAAAGCATTTTGGCATTTAATGCAAAAGGCAAACCTAATTGATTCATTATCTACGCTCTTGCAAAATCACTTGTTTTATCCAAATCCACATATAATCAGCACCACTGAGTACCGTCGAAGTAGCGACAACAATAAAGAACATGTCTGTCCACTGATATGTGACTGGGTAAATTTGTGTAATGACTAAAAACAACACTAAAGCAATTTGCAAGGCGGTATTGAATTTAGACAAATTTGACGGGGTCAATAAATCATCCTGAGAAGCGTCTGTTCCAAGAAAATATCCAACTGTACCAGCCACAATCATCACATCGCGTAAGAATACTAAAATCAACAACCATAGTGGCAATAAGCCAATCACAAAAAGTGTGATAAAACTGCCTACTAATAGCAACTTATCTGCCATTGGATCAAGGATAGAACCTAATCTGCTTTCACAAGAAAAGCGCTTAGCAATCCAACCATCTAGTGCATCGGTCGCACCAGCGATAAAAAACAAAACAATTGCTAAAGAATAATTATGATTTAGCAAAGTCATCACAACTGGCACTGTTAAAATAATGCGTAAAATTGAGAGTGCGTTTGGCAAAGAAGAAAAACTAAAATTCATTTTTTTGCTAGAAAAAAAATATTGATTATACGGAAAAAACCAAGATGTCATCATTGACTTACCAAGACTCAGGCGTTGATATTACCAAAGGTAATGAATTAATCGAACACATCAAACCGATTGCTAAATCTACTGCTAGAGAAGGTGTATTGGGCGGGCTTGGTGGCTTCGGTGCTATGTTCGAGCTACCCATTAATAAGTATAAAAATCCAGTTTTAATCTCTGGCACTGATGGCGTGGGCACCAAACTCAAGGTTGCCGAGATGCTTAACAAGCATGACACCATCGGTATTGATTTGGTTGCTATGTGCGTTAATGATTTAATTGTACAAGGCGCAGAGCCATTATTTTTCCTAGACTACTACGCCACAGGCAAACTAAATACTGAGATTGCTGTGTCGGTTATTTCTGGTATTGGTGAGGGTTGCAAACAATCGGGTTGTGCATTAATTGGTGGAGAAACCGCTGAAATGCCAGGTATGTATCAAGGTGAAGATTATGATTTAGCAGGTTTTTGTGTTGGTATCGTCGATAAAGATAAAGTCATCGATGGCACTAAAGTCACTAATGGCGATCATATTATTGCCTTGGGCTCTTCTGGTCCACATTCTAATGGTTATTCACTCATTCGCAAGGTATTAGAGCAAGC
>DTVJ01000205.1 GCA_012963565.1 Piscirickettsiaceae bacterium | reverse complement strand
ATTTCTACATCAAGAGCCAGTGAATATGAAATGGAATCCGATGGAAAAATGTTTTATCGACCCACAAAAAGATCCATACGATTCTAATCAAGGAATGCCTACTTTATTGTTTGGAAAATATTTAGAGTTTTTTAAAGATAAGTTTCCGTCTCTTATTTTGTTAGAACACAGCTGGATGAGTATATTTGGTTATCAGTTGTCAGGAGGATGTCAGGCGTGGTCATTAATTCCAGGTAGACTTGTAAATCATTTGTTGAAGATTGAACGACGTATACAAAAAAAATTTCCATTTCTGGGTGGTATTATTGCGTTTAGATTAAAAATAGTGTTGGAAAAAAAGTAAAAAAAATTGTAATGAAATTGAATAAAAGAAAACAAGCAATAAAAGAACAAGCTGATGAATTTGCAAAGACTAGAAATAGCTGGATCAAGAAAAATAGTTTTTTTCATAAAGATGATCATGCATATATGAAGTTTTTAATCAACAAAGGAATGCGTGTATTGGAGTTGGGGTGTGGAACTGGGCAGTTACTCAATGCACTTAAACCATCGTACGGTGTAGGTGTTGATTTAAGTCAGAATATGTTAGGTATAGCTCAAAAAGAATATCCTCATTTGAATTTTTTTCAAGGCGATTTGGAAGATGAAAATTTTATTTCTTCATTGCAGGGCCCATTTGATTTTATTATCCTTTCAGACACATTAGGTTTTTTAGATGATTGTGAAGAAGCTTTTGCTGGCCTACATTCTCTCTGTACTCCCGATACCCGCTTAGTAGTATCTTACTATTCATGGCGTTGGCAGCCTATTTTAACCTTAGGTGAGAAAATTGGCCTAAAGATGCCTTTAGTTGAGATGAACTGGCTTTCCACTGAAGACACTATAGGTTTTTTACAGTTAGCTGATTTTGAACCGGTTAAGCGAGAATGGCGTCAGTTAGTACCACGTAGTATATTTGGCTTAGGTTCATTGATTAACCGTTTTATTGGGACGTTGCCCCTGATTCGTCGCCTATCACTTAGAAATTATCTAGTTGCACGCCCGATGAGGGGTGTGGGATTGGATGAGCCATCTACTACAGTCCTGATTCCTTGTCGAAATGAGAAAGGTAATATAGAAAATGCAGTGAAACGTCTTCCAGATTTTTGCGAAGATCTAGAGATAATGTATGTAGAAGGCAATAGTAAAGATGGTACTTTAGATGAGATTAATCGTGTCATTGAAGCGTATCCAGATAAGGATATTAAGGTTTTGGTTCAAGATGGGAAAGGCAAAGGAGATGCGGTACGTAAGGGGTTTGATCATGCGCGTGGAGATATTTTAATGATCCTAGATGCAGATCTTACAGTTCCACCTGAAGACCTTCCTA
>DTVJ01000204.1 GCA_012963565.1 Piscirickettsiaceae bacterium | reverse complement strand
ATAATGCTGGGGTCGGTGGTTCAAGTCCACCTATAACCACCATATTCTATAAGGCTTTCTGTCTTTTAAATTAAATTCAAAAAGTATTCAGGTACGCTATGGGTACGCTTTTGAATTAGTTGTTTACTAGGTATTAACTAATAAAATAGGTAATTAACAGTTAATGAGAGTGGTTCTCATTTAGGTGGATATTCACCCTCCATCTGATATTCATACTTACTTACACCCCCAGGGGGAGGCTCAAACTGTGGCGCTGATGTATTAGTTAACCATCCCTTGTATATGAAATAGGATTTCAAGGTGTTGAACTGTATTAAATGATTTAGTTAAGGGCTAGTATCACTTTATAGTATTAAGTAGTTAGCGGGCATCTACGGTACTCTTAAGTGTATGTAATACTATTCGGTTATTGTCTACACTGTCCATTTTGAGCGATAACGTCTTTCTTTATTTGAGTAGATGAATTTTTTGGGCTGTATTTAATTTGTACAACTTTTTTCCCTACCACATTGAAATAGTTCTCCACATCTTGATTGTGTGGTTTTCTACCCCAATCCTCTCCAATAACAAAAATATCAGCTTTAACCTTCTTACAAACACCCAAGTAATCTAACTCATGATATGGGATTACAATATCCACACAACTTAATGCCTGAAGCATCTCTATGCGTTGCTCAAGTGGAATGACGGGGATATTGGGCTTATACAGTTTAACCACTTCATCTGAAGCAACACCAACAGCAACCTTATCGCCCAAAGTAGCACAATATTCTAATAATGCAAGATGCCCAACATGCAATAAATCAAAAGTACCAACTGTATATACAACTGTCATTCTATTTAATTCCTATATTGATGTAATGCTTGCTATCGTTTCTATAAAAGCTTCCAGCTATAAATGGCTGTTATTGCCAATGTATAAATTACAAGCATATAAACATTGAAAGTACTTCCAGAAAGTTTTGGTGTTTTAATTTCTGAAACATTTAGAGCTGCTAGACCTAGACAGCTGACATACAGAATAACTGAAAAAACACCTTGACTGAACATGCTTTCGAAAATAAATATAAAAACAAGTATTAAATTATTGTTATCAAGTGCCATTCCCGTATATTTTGTACCGCCAGAAAGTCCGTACGTATTGAAATAACTCAATCGAATGGCGCTAGCAGAAATAATAACAAACGCACCTAGTAAGAATATAGGCTCAAATTTACCATAACTCAACAGAAGAATGGCAGGGGAAACGCCGTAGTTCACAATATCTATCAATGAATCAAGTTGCCCACCAAAGAACCCTTGCTTAGTTGTACGCCCCTTTATTCTTCGTGCGACCAATCCATCTGCCCAGTCAAATGCAACAGCCCAAAT
>DTVJ01000203.1:637-1375 GCA_012963565.1 Piscirickettsiaceae bacterium | reverse complement strand
AATGGGGTGCACGCTTTGAACTGCCTATGCTAATTGCTGTTTTATGGATACCCGTCCAAGTGTATCTTGAATCAACAGGTGATATTAGTGCCAATGTTACTTCTGTCTTTGATTGGCTAATTTGGGTGTTGTTTCTAACTGAAGGGGTGGTATTAACATTATTGGTTAGTGATAAAAAACGCTATATTTCTCAAAACTGGATGAATGCTATCATTGTTATTAGCAGCTTACCCGTACTTTGGGAACAAACACCAATAACCTCCATTATGCGATTTATGCGACTAGTGTTTATGCTGGGGTTGCTATCAAGGCTATTCAACACCACACACTCTGTTTTAAGAAAGAATCATCTAGGAAGTACGCTACTACTAGCATTGGTATTTGTCATCATTTCTGGCTCTATTATATTTAAAATAGACCCAGAGGTAAAATCTATTGCTGATGGTGTGTGGTGGGCTTTGGCAACTGTCACAACAATTGGTTATGGTGATGTTGTTCCGCATTCCAATATGGGAAGATTATTTGGCGGGGTACTGATACTTTTGGGTGTTGCACTATTCTCTTTATTAACAGCCAATATATCCGCCTTCTTGATTAACAAAGGGGTTAAAGAAGAGGAACAAATAATTCTCGAACGAATTGGTTTGATGGAGGGGCAATTAAAATCAATACAGAATTCAATTGACAGATTAAAAGATGGCAATCAATCAAATTAAAAATAGAATTATTCAACTAGGC
>DTVJ01000203.1:0-627 GCA_012963565.1 Piscirickettsiaceae bacterium | reverse complement strand
AAGAGGGTATTTTACAAATGTGCTATCTGGATTAGCAATATTTTCTCAAGTCATAATGTCAGTAAAACACTTGACAAGCAAAAATCACAGAACTGTTTTTTACCGCTTTCTTTTTAGTCGAATTGCCAGCATCATCTCTCAGACTGCTTTTCTTGTAATTATACTATCATTATTAATCTCCCTTATTGCCGGTCTTGGGCTTTCTAGTAGTTTTGAGCATATCTCTAATGACAACTTAATCCCATTGTACGGAATTGGTAACGGGTTAATTTTTAATGTAGTTGCATATGAGCTGTCCCCGCTTTTAATTGGCATGATTTTTATTACCGCTTCAGGCGGGCCTATTACAGCTGAAATAGCACAGAGAAAGCTTGGCAATGAATTTGCAACGTGTCGCTCAATGGGTGTGGACCCAATATTACTATTTTTACTACCTGTTTTAATTTCCTATCCACTTGTTATGGTGATTTCTGTAATTTACTTTGATCTCATAGGTCTTGTTTCCTATCATTTCTTTTTGGGTAATTTTGGACTCATGCTAGAATCTGATTACACTCAGTATTTATCACAAGTTTTGAGTACAAAAGGATTTCTAGTATCAATTGTTAAGATGGTTTTTGGTGGGCT
>DTVJ01000202.1 GCA_012963565.1 Piscirickettsiaceae bacterium | reverse complement strand
AGATTGCTTCGGTTAATCTAGATGATCGGCAAATGGTATTTACACCAGCTGATTAATTAATAAAAAGGAGGCTTTTGCCTCCTTTTTTAATGCATTATTTTTTATACATTACATACTATTCAATAAGAACTATAAGAGTAGAATAAAACCCAACAGACTATTTTTTATAAGGGGATTTGAAATGTTTAATCAATATTTTTTGAAGTTGGTTGTAAGTCTAATGCTTGGATTCGGGCTTATATTTTCTTCTGTATCTTGGGCTAAAAATCCAGAAGTGGCTGTTGAGAACAGAGATAGTAATGGTGATGGTCGCGTAAGTATTGATGAGTGGGAGAAGTCATCTTTTATTTTTGATAAAATTGACTTTGATGGAGATGGCTACCTAACAGCTGCAGAATTTGCGAAAAAATGGGGCATGCCGATACCAGGTCAGGAGGACCAAGTAAGTTCTGAGAGTGCTATGATGGATACTAGTTTGCCAATAGCAGATTTTCATTTTCATCCAGGCGGTCTTGCCGCATCTTCACCTTCAGGGGCTATAGAATTGATGAATGATACTGGTGTTAAATGGGCTGGCTCAGGTGTTAGTGGAGGAAGGGGGGTTAGTGGTAGACTATGGGAGCAATATTCTAACCAAATGGGCGATCGTTTTATTCCCTTTGCAGGCCAGAAAGAGTTTAATTATGCTTTTTTGAAGGGAGGCGCTTCGGCCATGTTGGATCCATACAATCCGATAATTAGTAGATTTATGCAACAGATTGAAAATGATCTTGAAACAGGCAAAGTGAAGGGTGTTGGCGAGATTTTCATTAATAATATGCATTCAAATACAAATTCTAGAATGAGACGTAAGGTTGAGGTAGATGCCCCTATTTTTCGCGATTTATATCAATTGCTTGCTAAACACAATGCTTTTTTAACTATTCATATGGAGGGCGATTCTGATAGTCTAGAGCAAATGGAAAATCTATTATCAAGTGATCGTAATGGTCGTATTCTTTGGAATCACTGTGGCACCAACACTTCATCAGGTGATGTACGTACACTTTTAGCTAGTAATTCAAATCTGTTTTGTGAATTATCATTCCGATTTATGCATAAAAAGTCAAGTCGGAATATATTTCTTGAGAATTGGATCGATAGTGGGTGGCTTGAGTTGATTGAAGATTTCCCTGATCGTTTTCTGATTGGCACAGATGCTCATAGTAACCAACAATATCGTAAATATGTTAAGGTAATAAGAAGCGGTCTTTTGTCAAATCTGAGTCCATCAGCTGCTCGCAAGGTTGCGCATGAGAATGCTCAACATCTATTTGGATTACAATAGACTTTAGTCAGTAACAGCACCTTCAGAAGCCGATTTTGCTAGTTTAGCAAATTTAGCCAAAA
>DTVJ01000201.1 GCA_012963565.1 Piscirickettsiaceae bacterium | reverse complement strand
ATGGTTAGTACTTAAGGCTGTTATGGGCATTAGAGTAACTGAAGAAGAAGAAGATGCTGGTCTAGATCTTACAGAGTGTGGTGAAAAAGCTTACCCTGAATTTACTAAGTAAATAAAGAGTAGTTAATCACTAAAGGCGAAAACAGTTATCTGTTTTCGCCTTTTTTAATTATAAATATATAGAATTGTATTATTAAAAATGTTTACCTGTAGAATAACATTTTTAATAGTATGAAATGATAATCAAGGAGACAATATGAAGGTCGAAGACATCATGTCAACCAATGTCAAAACAGTTACAGCCGATCAATTGGTAAAGGACATCGCAATCCTGATGATAATGGATCACATCAGTGGTGCGCCTGTCGTAGACGACGATAATAACTTAGTTGGGATTATTTCTGAGAAAGACATCCTTCAGCACATGTTTCCAAAACTAGATGAAGTTATGAGCGATACTTATTTTGATTTTGAAAACATGGAACATAATTATAAAGACACCATGAATGTCAAGATTGGTGAGATCATGACTAAGAATGTCGCTAGTATTGATTTGAACATGCCTTGTTTAAAAGCAGCATCCACCATGTGGCTTAGAAAGTTTAGAAGAATCCCCGTGACACATGAAGGTAAATTAATCGGCATTGTTAGTATTGGCGATGTACACAGAGCAATCTTTAAATCCTGTATGACTTCATAACGCATTTAAGGGTAAAATTATTTACCCATGAATACAGCGTTAAAAATCATCTTAGTTGATAAAAATACCGGGCGTTCGGCTATGTTACGTCGTGCTTTACAAGATAAGGGCCATGAAGTGATTTGTCGTATGGAAAGTAGCGCTAACTTACTAGACAGTAATGAAATGACTCATGCCGATGTGGTGATTGTTAATGCCGACATCCCTGATGAAGAAGTGTTTGCAAATTTGACTGATGTCAACAAAACTAAACCCAAACCTATTGTTATGTTTACTGAGGAGTCTAACTCTGAAATGGCGAGTTCTGCTATTAAGTCAGGCGTTAATGCCTATATTGTAGATGGTCTTGAGGAAAATCGAGTACAGCCTATTATTGATGTAGCGATGGCGCGTTTTAGAGAATTCCAAGCTTTAAAAGATGAGCTTGATGCGACTCGTAATCAGCTTTCAGAACGAAAGGCAGTTGAGAAGGCTAAGGGCTTGTTAATGAAACATAAAGACATTAACGAGGACGATGCTTATCAGTCACTTAGAAAAATGGCCATGGACAAAAATAAGCGAATTGTTGATGTGGCAGAAAGTGTGATTAATGCCTTCGAACTACTAGAGTAAGTTTCTATTCTTTGTCGAGTTTTTTCATTTCTGCGTCAATTTTATCCATCTCCGCTTCCATCTCTGCATCATCCCAATC
>DTVJ01000200.1:243-1401 GCA_012963565.1 Piscirickettsiaceae bacterium | reverse complement strand
TGACCGGTAAAGATAAATTTCAATTAATGATTAAGATGTATGAATCTTATCGTAAGGATGGAAAACTCCCTGCCACTTACGAAGTGATTTACGGACATGCCTGGAAAAAAACTGCAAATATTGGAAATATTGCTATTAGCAATAACTAAAAATTACTAAATCTAGCGTTCTCTTAAAGCTCTTTCCATGCCACCGAGGAATGGTTCAAACAAATATTCAAATACAGTGCGTTCACCAGTAAGAATACCAGCACTCACTTGTACACCAGGAGATAAAAAATACTTAAGTTCATTACGTTCAAAAAAGTTCTTCTCAGTTTCAATTCGTACTTTGTAATACGCCATGCCATCTTCAGCAACAATGCTATCTGGGCTGATATGAATAACCTTACCATCTAGCTTTCCTAATCTAGTTGCATCAGCAGATGCCAGTCTAATTTGTGCAATTTGTCCAACCTGAACAAAACCTACATCTTGTGGTGGAAGTTTAACTTCAATTAACAACATATCTCCAGCAGGTACCAGCTCTATAACGGCTTCACTAGGGCGGATCACACCGCCAACAGTATGTACGTTTAAAGTTTTGACTGTGCCATTCACTGGGGCCCGTAATATTGTGCGTTTTAGACTATCTTTCAATTTTTCCATTCGTTGTGAAAGTTCACTATGCTCGCGACGAGATTCTTCTAACTCTTCACGTGAATTAGCTTGATAACTAAGTCTGATTTCATTTAATCTTTGGCTGGCTTCAACCAATGATGCTTCAGCTCCTTTAAATACAGCCTTATCTTCATCAATTTGGCTAAATAGTGTGCTTTGATCTTTTAATAAAGTTAAATGATTGTAGCGATTTGTTAATTCATCTTTTAATAACTCTTCGCTAATCGCAACTTGCTCTTGCAATAACTTTAGTTTATTTTCAGAATGAGACAAGCGCGAAGCTACTTGCTCAATCGCTTGTTCCTTTTGTGAAACCAAACCTTTTTGACTCGCAATTCCACTTAAATACCTATCTCTACGTACTTCAAACAGCGCTTTCTCTTGCTGGGCTAATTTTGGTGTTTTTTCTTCCACCTCAGCTGTAAAAGTAATTACTTCACTGTCAATAGATTCTGCCTCTAATCTTGCCACTTGTACAGTTAATGTCGCCAGCCTGACT
>DTVJ01000200.1:0-233 GCA_012963565.1 Piscirickettsiaceae bacterium | reverse complement strand
TGCTAACCTAACCAACATTTCACCTACATTGGCTTCACTATCGGTGCTATCAAGCTCAACCAAAGGTTGATTAGCCACTACATGTTCACCTTCTTTTACATGTATTTTACGAACAATACCGCCCTCTAAATGTTGGACAGTTTTAATTTGTGAACTTGGTACAACACTACCAATTGTTAAACTGACAACGTCTAACTTACCAATCCACATCCAAGCAAAGATAGAAGATACGG
>DTVJ01000199.1 GCA_012963565.1 Piscirickettsiaceae bacterium | reverse complement strand
TTCAACCCCCTTAATAAGTGACTCAACTAAAGGCAGGCCTAGTCCAATAGGATTGCCCACTCTCAATACCTCAAGGGAGTCATTAAAACATTGAGTAACATCCATTTTTTCGTTTATAACTGAGACATCGATACTACCTATAGTGCTAGATTTCTTATTTACACTCAACAATAAAGCAATGCCAACTGGATAGTCAAAATGACGAAAATCATCCAAGTCTGCAGGTGTAGTATTATCATAAGAAACCAACAAGACATCGCCACTCTCAACTAACACTTGAGAAACAGCTTCAACCAATCCTGCAGAAAATGTATTATCTCCTGCAGATAAACTAACTGATGGTGTTTTCATGTCAGCTGCGATTGAAAAGTATCCTGCAGGGGCGTTATGCACAGAATTATGAAACAAGGTAGGGGATACCATCTTTTCCTTGGTAGACAAGGCCTTGCAGATCTTATCAGTAATATCTAAATCTCCTTCTGATGATGCAAAGACTACTGAGGTGTTAGGCCTATATTCTATTGTTTCAATGACTTTTAATGCAAGTCTAATAACTGTTGTAGTTCTACGAGCCTCATTAGCTGGCAATGCGGAAGGTATCATCCTAGATAGCTCAATAGGCATCCACTTTACATTGCCCTTCAAAATTCCTTGCAGTTCATCTGGCTTTTCCATCCCCGGTGCAACTACAGAGACCCCATTAACATAAATATTTTTATTTAACATGAGAATATTAAGCTGCAATTACTGCCGCCAAATCCAAACGAGTTAGACATAACATGCTTTAGTTTTTTTTCTATACTTTTAGTCACAACCTGGATAGGGAGCTGATCATCAACATTATTTAAATTTACATTTCCTGGAATGATAGAATTTTCTAAAGCTAGTGTACAAATAATTGCTTCATTAATACCTGCTGCACCCAGAGTATGCCCTGTCATGCCTTTGGTTGAACTGCATACAACTTTATCACCAAAAACTGACTGCAATCCCCTAGACTCAGAATAATCATTTGAAGGGGTTGCTGTGCCATGCAAATTGACATAATCTATGTCTGAGGCACAAATACCTGCAGCGTCTAATGCATACTCCATAGCTATTTTTCCGCCTTTACCCTCAGGGTGTGGCGAAGAAATGTGATATGCATCACTACTTTCTCCATAGCCAGTTAGTTGAATACCGCTATTGTTGTTAGTTTTTTCTAACAAAACAAAGCCTGCAGCCTCACCTATGTTAATTCCCTTTCTATCCCTGTCCCAAGGTTGGCAAATATCTTTAGATATTAATTGCAATGAGTTAAAGCCATACAACGTAGTCAAACACAGGCTATCGACACCACCCACAACTGCAGAGTCGCAAAACCCTGCCTCTATAGATCTATAGGCTGAAGCAAAAACTTTTGCACTTGATGAGCAGGCTGTAGAAATAACCATGCTTACACCAGTTAAGCCCAAGGATCGGCAAACATACCTCTGAACAGAGCTAGTATTGTCTGTGCAAAGCATATTCATATTAGGCAATCTACCTGTCGCCTCATCTCTACCAATATAGGCATTTTCAGTTTCTGCAATACCAGAAGTGGTAGTACCAAGAAAGACACCTATTCGACTTTTTCCATATTTAATGATCGCCTTACCAACTTCCGCACGAAAATTATCAGAATCTAGTGCTAGTTTGGCTAGCTTATTATTTCTGCAATCAAACTCAATTAATTCATCTTCTAATTTAACATTTTCAACCCCATCTACCAAACCTAGAAAGGTATCAAAGTTCATGCCAGGATATTTAGAATTTTTCAGGCCGCTACGGGCATTAAACATTGCGTCTACTGTATATATCTTGCCAGTACCAAGTGCGTTTACTAAAGCACTTGCAGAAACCTTAAGAGGGTTTATTATTTTACTCATGATTCAGAAGTGTTAATTAAAGTAGGAGTGCTAATAAATTTAGCAACAACAAAACAACTAAGAACTCCGACAACAACAACTTGTCCAATTGAACTCAATATACTCACCTCTGAAAAAGCCAAAATAGAAAATATTATTATAGTTGTTATTGCGCTAATAATTATAGCATGAGTACTATTGGATGGCGTACCTTCCTTTTGCGTCTCTTGATTGAAAAATAAGCTGTAGTCAAAACCTAAGCCTACAACTAGTAGCAATGACATCAAATGAAAAATATTGATACTATTGCCTAATAAAACTTGAAAACTCAAGCTAATCAAAACGCCTGAAAAAACTGGGACAATTACCCAAATTCGCTTTTTACTTAGATAGGAAAAATAAAGAACCGCAAGAAGGATTAATAGCAACATGATTAACAATCTAAGCCAAGTTTCTTTCAAATAACCATTCATAATACTGCTAACTTCTGTACTGATAGAGTAGTAGGTTTCTTTTAAAATGCTTGATTTTTCAACCTGCTTGTTAAATATGTCAATATTCTTAATGTCCACCACTCTTGTTATAGAGTACCAGGCATCGTTTTGCAAAAATAGCAACGATTGGAGTCTGTCTTTCATAATAGAATGCTCAAAATCCTGATAACCGAGCAAAGGCATTGTTCTGCTATATTCAACATCATTAACAAACATATCAAATGCACCCTTCTTAAAAGGCAGGTTTTCTGTAGCTAAAGAAATATTATTTAGCAATTCTTGTTTGTTGGGTAAGTCATTTTTTCGATACTGCTGCACTTTCTGACTAGGAAGTAGCGTACTCACACTAACAGAGTCAGATATAACACCAGTCTTGATAAGACTCTTTAATTCTTGCTGAACTTTTTGGGTTTTTGTTAAAGTTGCATCCAAGTCTTTATCCGAAGCTAAAAAGATATGATCAACCTCTCCTACGCCCAATGCTTGACGTAGTTCTGCATCAATTCTTTTAGACTCTACCGAAGCAGGGTTTAACTGAGAAATACTCGTGTTAAGCAAATCATCCTGTTGCAACAAAAAAGTTATAGGCAATAAAATTACCAGAAAACTAATTAATACTTTGTGTGTTAACGATATCGACCTTCCGGCTAACACCTCTCTTTTGTTTATCTTTTTTTCCTTCATCCATTCAGGAATAAAGTAGATACTAATAAAGAGTGCTGATAATAGTCCAACAATAGCAAAAACAGCAAGTTGTGTAAGTCCATCAAAACCTGTACCCATTAAAGAGACATAGGCAAATACAGAGGTTAAGGCGCCAATTCTAAGAGGGGTTAATATTTTTTTAACAGCTTTTGTTGCTGTGATGGCGCTCGATGTGTTACTAAATATATGCAATGGATAATCTAAGCACACGCCTAAAGCGGTAATGCCAAATGCTAATACAATACCGTGTATCTGACTGAAAATTATTTGCGTCAATAACATTGCAAACAAGATAGCTGCTGATAGGGTAGTTATTGCTAGTAACAGCAGGTAGGGCGATCTATAGATGAATACAAACACAAAGAACATCACTACAGCCAAGGCAAGGCTTACATATTGAATACTTTCTTTAATATGGGCTCGAGTTTCAACCGCTACAACACTAGGGCCAGATAGCAGTAATTTCGCATTCCCTGGGTTGATCGCTATAAAAGATTCTTTTATGGTGTTTATGGCCAGATCTTTTTGAATAAAACCAGATTCTTTTTGAATTTGCACCATTAATAATGACTTATTACCAATAAACCATACACCATGCTTTTCTTTAGTGGCTGGTTTAACTTGGTTTAAAGATAAATAATTCAGAAATACTTTTTGAGGATCGGTTAATAAATAATCAACAAACTCACCAGGTGCACTAGCTATAAAGGTGGCTAATAATTGCTCAAAACTATCGTGCAAGTTATTGGCGTCAAAATTACTATCATGCAATAAATATCGATATTTAAATAAAGCGTCTTGCTTAAAATCAACATGCTCTTCTGTATTAATAACAGAGTCAAAAATGCTAGTATATTTTTTCAGACTTAACTTTAACTCTTTACTTAATCGAGATAAATTTTTATCGTCAGAATCTGAAATTTGCACCAGAACAAGATTAGCAAAAGCTCCTTTTTGAGATTGGTTTATTAGTATTTCTACATTTTTATCTTGAACATTACTTGGCATAAACTGTTCAATACTGGAAACCACTAATAAGTTACCATTCAAGTACCAGGCAGAACTTACAATAGCCAAAAAAAATAAAAAATTTTTGTATATCACTCTCATTTTACCGTCTACTAAATGTTGTCGAAACATTAACCCCATTGGCTTTAGTTAATGTAATAACACCTACGCTTCCATGACTACCCTCTATTGTAATACTTAAGACCTTAAGCAGAACCGCTTCATTTATTGGTATCAATTTAATTGTCCAATTGTTACCCCTGAGAGAGTAGCCAATAGAATAATTCTCCGAAACTTTATCTTTTTCACCAGATAAAATCCACCTTATAGCATTAACACTACTTGCAAGAATGGGGTAATTAATAAGTGAAATACTTCTTACGCCATCACTATTTATCAGTGAAAGGGTGTCGCCTACTATGTGCATTTCAGACTTTTTAGGGGTTATGATATATTTACTCATTGCACCACTATCGCTAAAAGACACTCTTCCTGTAACTTTAATTTCTTTAGTGAAGATAGTCTCACTGTGTATTTCAGTAAAATTCAATGTTTTTTCTGAATTCTTAGCAATCATATTAAAAACATCATCGACACCAAGGCTCGAATAAGAAGCGCCAGAAAAAATCATTATCAAAAAAACTACAAAACTAGACTGGCGTATCACCCTTCCTCCCAATAATCATAAAAATTAAACCAGTTAAAAGGATGCTTTTTAAGCATGTCTTGGATGTTATCCATGTAAATATGAGCATCTTCTGCAATATCAGCTTCTCTAGTAGATCTACCCCCTTCAAAGCTAACCCTTAATTTCTTAAAGTGAATCTCATATTTATTACCACCCATATATATTCCAAAAAAAATAATTACAGGTTTTTTTAAGATATGCGCAAGTGAAAATGGAAACTTTGGAATACTTACCTCACCCCCTAAAAGAGAGCACTTAATCAATTTTTGATTATCTGCACTCCTGTCTGCTAATATAGCAACAAACCTAGACTCATCCAAACTTTTCTTTATTTTTAATAAGGCATTATCTCCATTCGCATCAATAATAGCATTAAACATAACAGGGTTAAGATTATACAAAATGTCAGTAATCATTGAATTATGAGATATATCCATCATTATCTTTGCCTGACCATGCTTTGGAGTCAAATACTGCAAAATATCAAAACCACCGACATGGGATCCGAGCAAAATAAAGCCCGAATCATTTTTAACCAACTCCGAAACAAGTTCTTCATTAAAAATTTTTATATCGAACTGGGATGTCCTCCCAGTAATAAAGTAAACCCTATCCAAAATAACAGCAGAAAAGCAATAGATATGCTTAAGAGTTTGAATGAAATTATAATCACCAAGAGGTGCTACTCTTTTCAAATAGTTTTTTGACGCGCGCCGAACCTGAGAAGATGTAAGAAAAAAATATAAAGTAATTGGATACAGCCAAAACCTCGCAAAACCACGAGAAATATTTAAAGCCAACCAACAAATTGTACGCAATGCAAAAGGGGTGCTTCTTTCTTTGCTTACCTTCCAATTAGAGTTGTTCATCTTATTTTTAAACGACCTAAAACTGAAGCTACATTATCAGAAACACACTCAAAAGCAATTAATTCAGCAGATATACTGCGAAAATGCACATCAACTCTTTGGTTTGTTGCAATAGGTTTTATGAATTTTACTGTGGATATGGATACAACCTTTTTAAAATCATCCAGCCTAGAAAAGGCCTGAATCACATTTTCAATAATTACTGCCCCTGGAACAATTGGATTGCCAGGAAAATGACCTGGAATAGATGGGTGAGAGCTGCTTACAATAAAGTCAAATGAAATCATAAAATATTTACGTTATAAAATTTAGAATAATACATTTTCTGTATCAATTTAATTCATTATATGTACGCCAACACGTCTTTTGTTAAAATTACTATAAAAATAAAGTATTTAGGAAAAACTCACTAACCAAAACTTTTGTATCGCCAACAGTAAAAATTGAACGCCTACCCCAAGCCCTCTTTATATTTATAATTTGAAGCATCTCTCTAGATATGTTGGAAGAATTAAATAACACTTCGCCAAGGGGCTTTGTCCCGATATTTAATAGCTTTACTGTATCTATTGTTTTAGGTATGACAGATCTAGCATAAACAACAGCATTTCCATCACCTAGCAATTCAACTTCTCTTTCAACACATATGCCATCATAAGCGAGAATCTCCTTCACGGAGTAATTTTCTTTTGTGACACCGTATTAACAGAAAACAATTTAAACTGGTATTTTAGCTTTTTCGTCAATGATTGCTCATCAAACAGTCAAATTTTTACGTCTTTTGGAATATTTTTACTTTGATTTCGATCAAACCAAACTAGGTTCTGAGTATCAATCATTATGAATCATCTCAATCAAATCATTCAATGGGAGTTTTCCTAGTTTGTTATAAGGAAGATGATCAACTACCTTAATTGGCCTCGGTAAAAATACACGGTCTATTTGCTGTGCTAACAATTCTATTATCTGCTCTTTATTTAAGGTTGAAGATACCACCAATACAGCTAACCGCACACGATGATCTGTATCCTCTTTGGGTACAAAAAATACCCCGTCATCAACGCCATTAATTTGCATAAGCTTGCATGTTAAACCGGACAAAGAGCCTCTTTTTCCTCCGATTTTAACTAGATCTTCACCACGCCCAAGCAAATAAAAGAATTTACTACTAATAATTTTAATTTGATCAGAGATTTCAATTAGCGTGTCATAGCCCGTAGCCTTTAATAAAGTGGTGCCTTCTGAAGTCTCGATACTATAATCTTTCAGTAACTCCCATTTATTTTGCCTACTTGTTTGTCTTGTTGCAATAGCGCCAGATTCACTACACCCATATATTTCAAATATATTCGTACTCATTATATATTCCGCTTTGCTGGCAACCTCTTTTGTTAGTGGGGATGTTGCAGAAATAATAGAATCAATATTACTCCAACCAGTGAGTAAGCTGATGCAGGCTTTTAAATGCAGTGGAGTTGTGATGATAATTTTTGACTCTGATACTTCTAAAGCTACCTGCTGAATGTCCAAAGGGTAAAAAGGATGTCCATCGTGAACCATTACTCCTAAAGTTAAAGGATAAATAATAGACGTCTCAAAACCGAACATGTGCTGTGGCGGGACTGTAGCAATAATACATTTTTCTGTCAATCCTTCTGGCCAAAGCCTCTTTCCAACTCTTATGGAACTTTCATTTAGCTGTCCCCATGTTTTCGGGTTTTTCTTTGCTTTTCCGGTAGTTCCAGAGGTAAACAAGATTGCAACAATTTGCTGGGCATCGATATCAAAATTTTCAGTCACCCTCCCCTTAAAGCCATTGTATTTTGCACACAAATCAACAATATCTGCATCATCAATCGTATGACTATCCGGATAAGATTCGGAGAGCTCATTTATTTCTTTTGAAACTTTAGAGTTTGGAAGTAAACTAATCTTTCCAAGACTAACACAAGCGGCAAAAGCTACCAAAAAATGATATCTATTCTCACAAAGATTAATTATGTATTTACTTGATGGCAAGCAATTTCTTGTCAATGCAACATGAGCTAAAAAATCACCTTTAAAAACTTTATATCCATGATAAGAGGCAACAGCCCCTACATCCAAATTGTTAAATAATTTAAATACCTTGTTCATAAGTTGTTATTTCAGTCGACAACGAGAAAGTCTTACCAGGAATGTCTTAAAACTAATTCTATCTTGTTTAAATTTTTTGTTTCTATATATAAACTCACCAAGCATAATTAGTGAAATGAAAATATAGCTACCCGTATTTGAAAGCCAAGACCAATCTTCAATAGAAAGCCATATGGCGGCAACAATATTTTGAATAGCTAAATATACAAATCCAAGTAGCCAAACTATCGTAACGTTTCTGGTATATATTTTCTTATCAGAGTTGAGCGGTCTATCATCAACACAAGCTGCGAAAGTAGTAATAATTGGAGTGTTGCCAAACAAAAGAGATTTGAAGAAAAGAAAAATTAGAGTTAACAGAATTAACATGGGAACCAACTGAATTACCAAATACTCCTTGCCAAGAACTATAACTAAAAATGCCGCGGCAATAACTATAGATACCAGGGCTCCACTGAGAATCCATGACCTAATCTTTGAAAAATAAATAAATAGCAATGCTAATAATGTCAAATAAACAATAGGCAGGAAAACCTTAGATTCTTGAATCCCTATATGGGCAACAATCGGATATAAAATGGCCCATATGGCAAGTTTAGCCATTCAGGCAGCTTTAAGATTTATTTTGTTTAACGTGCTTAGCTAGTGATCGAACAGAAGAAAATATCTCTTTATTATTTGGATCATCTGATTTTAACTGGAATCCATATCGGCCTGATAATGCCATAGACAGTTCAAGAGAATCAATCGAATCCAAACCTAGGCCATCATAAAACAGTGGCTCATCAAAATCAATATCAGATGATTTAACATCTTCAAGATTTAAAGTTTCAACTATTAACTCAGCAATTTCACTTTCAATGCTTTTTTCAACTGACATACCAACCCTCTATTAATTATAAAAATAAACTATCTGTGTACTGCTCGACTGGCTCTGGCAATAAATCTTGAGGATGGTCACCTCCAAATGTTGCCCAGCCGCTTTTTCCCTTGACAATTGCCGAACTAAGTCTTTTTTCGGTTTTAACATTAAAAACAGCTATTTTAATCGAAACTCTATCTGGAATTCCTGACTATTCTGTAGCTCTATCTTCCCACTCCAATATGGTTGGGAAAACCAAATAATTATACTTGTTGTTTTTTGCATAAAGTATTGCTTCTTTAAATGATTGATATCTAGATGCAGATTCCACAATGCCATTATATTTTGAAAAGGCCATCGTTATTATTCTTGAAACATTTTTGCCAGATCCACCATAATTAATGTTCCCATAAACCCCATCTCTAGGCACTGAAACATAAACCCTTTCAACCCTGTCTATATTATTATTATTATTGGTACTAATAAATTGCTTACTATCCGACATACATCCCGATAAAAAAATAGCAATAAATATTGTTAATATAAATTTCATAATAAAGACTCTTTTGTTAATTGTAATAAGAACTACCTGTTTGTTGTGGATATTCTATCAAGAATTCTTTCGTTATTTGTCAAAATTGCCCAGTATTTTCCTGCTAAATAGAAGTTAATATAAAAAGCTTCAGTGATAATTTTCCCCATATTGAGGATTGTATACTTCAGATTATCTTCTGCAGGGCAACTCAGGGCATTTATCTTAAAACCCTTTGCCATAATTATGCTGCGTGCCATATGGTATCGATTTGTTATCAGTAAAACCTTTTGATTTTTATCATTAGACAATTCATAAAAATTCTTTAAATTTTCCAGAGTGTGACTAGAGTCTTTTTCTAAAAAAACCCTTTTATCATTAACTCCAAGACTTAAAAGAACTTTTTTACCAGCATCTGATTCAGCTACGCTAGCGATGCCAGTCATACCTCCCAAAACATAAACCTTGCTATCCTGGTTATTCTTTAATACTTGTGCCGCTCTATTTAGACGAGCCATATACTCTTCATCTGGAAGATTGTTTTTTAGCTTCTTCCCTAATACTATTAGCATTTCAGCCTTATTGCTAATTAGACATTCTTCATTTTTTGCAATAGAGAATACATACATAAATGAGACAATTAAACTAATCCCGGCTGTTACCAAAATTACAGCTACTGATAAAGACAAGGCTGTATATCGGTCGTAATCAAATCTCACCTTACTTAAAGAGATTTAATACCGCAGGTTTAATAACTGCCCTATAAAGGCCTTGTGGGTACATCCCCCTGGAAATTAAAGACCTTCCCACCATTAAGGTGATGAGCGTTATATCTCTCACCCCTTGAAAATGACTTGGTCTAGCATCATCTCTATAAATTGCTGGAATAGTAACCGCATGACTATAAATACCAGCCTTTGCAGCTTTAATAATAACCTCACTTTCAAAAACAAAGCTACTATTTTTTGAAGTTGAAATTTTTAGATTATTAAAAAGATTTACCGGGTAAAGCCTAAATCCTGATTGACTATCTGAAATAGGATATCCGGATGCCCATGCAATCCAGAAATTGGCAATTTTATTTGCGTAATATCTTTTTGCTGGTATTGAACCTTTGTCTGCTAGGCGTGCACCAATAATAATATGATTTTTATACTTTGCCCTATCATCTATTAAAAGCCCTATGTCTTCTGGTGCATGCTGAGCATCGCCATCTAGTGTAATAATAAAATCAATTTTACTTTTTAAAGCAAGCTGAAAGCCATTCCATAAACTAGCTGCTTTACCCTGGTTTATCTTATTTTTAATTAAATCTATAGGCAACCCCTCCAGTTCAGAAATAGTTCCATCACTAGAGCCATCATCAACTACAATTACTTTTTTGCATTGTTTAAGGGACCTTTCAACAATATCAAGAATAGTTCTTTCTTCGTTGTAAGCCGGAATGACAATAGCAAAATTTCCTTTAAGCATAAAATTCTTTATAATTTGATATAAAAACTATTATAATACCAATCCGGAACATATTTATTAATCTAGAACATATTTATTAATTACATAAGGAAAAAAAATGAAATTTAATTTACTTGGAAAAATATCAATCATCCTGGCTTCCCTAGCATTATTAGCTAGTTGTGGAACACTGCCGGTTTACAATGTTAACAATAGTCCAGTCCTTTCTATGGATGAAAAACCAGTATCAATGAAAGAGGTTAAAAGTGCAATCTTACGCTCTGGTATAGAACTTGGTTGGGTAATGCGTCCAATTTCTGAAGGTAAAATACATGCAACACTTCTTTTGCGTAAGCACTCTGCAGAAGCTGATATTACTTACGATACAAAAGCATACAGTATTACCTATGTTAACAGCTCTGGCCTAAAATATAGCGATGGAAAAATACACAAAAACTACAATGGTTGGGTTCAAAACCTAGACAAGAGAATACGCGGCAAAATATCTGGAATTTCTCTAGATAGGTCTTATTCAATAACACCTTTTGGGGTTATTGTAAAGTAATACTTAAGAAATAAACATAAGACCCATTAAAGTGTTAAGCATTTTGATGGGTTTTTTTTTCGTAAAAATTGAGGTGTGAATTGACAGCAAAACAACAACCTTTTGCACATAAAAAACAAAGCGCCCAAGAGGCGATTTATGATGCTCAAAAAATAGCCTTCTCACCCATGACATTTCAAGCGGTTAGAATTGCTTGGAAGAGGGGGTTGTTAAAAACACTGGATAAAAGTAAAACAGGGTTGACTCCGGAAGAGTTGTCAGTATCTGTAAAAATGAGACTATATGGGGTTAGAGTAATACTTGAGTCATGCCTAAGTGTTAATGTTGTTTCACTACTAAATGAAAGATACTGTATAACCAAAGTGGGTAAGGTCTTTTTATATAGTGAAATGACTCAGATTAATATGAACTACAATCACGATGTAAATTATCTTGGAATGTTTTACCTTGAAGAAAGTATCGATAATGCAAGCCCTGAGGGATTAAAAAAAGTATTTGGCGATTACGATACTATCTACCCTGCATTAACATCACTACCAGAACCAGCAAAAAGTAGCTGGTTTGCATTTGATCATTATTACTCAGATATTGCATTTCCTTCAATTCTGCCACATGTTTTTAAAAATAATCCGAATAAAATTATGGATATTGGGGGTAATACTGGAAAATTTTCAATCATATGTGCAAATTACAAAGCCAATGTTAAAGTAACAATTGTTGACATACCTGAACAGATAGCAGTTGCCAAAACTGAGATATCAAAAGCTGGATTTAGTGACAGAATAGATACAATTCATATTGATATGCTTAATCACTCCCTCCCCTTGCCAAAGGGGTACGATGTTATTTGGATGAGTCAGTTTCTAGATTGTTTTGGGGATAACGATATTATTAACATCTTAAAAAGAGCAGCGGCAGCCATTACAAAAAATGGGAAAATATTTATTTTAGAAACATATTGGGATAATCAAGAAATGGATAAAGCTGCATTTTGTATAGTGAATACATCTTTATATTTCACAGCATTAGCCAATGGCACAAGTAGAATGTATCGATTATCAGATATGCTAAAATTTATAAATATAGCTAACTTAGAAGTAATTAACACTATAGAAAACACTGGCATGGGGCATACCCTATTAGAAGTATGCTTAAAAAAATAACAAATATTCTTATTATTGGCTATAGTCAGACTGGGCAATTGCAGCTAATTTTAGACTCAATAGAAAGACCGTTAAAAAATCAACAAACAATCAAGATTACTCGTAAGTTTATTGAGCCTAAACAAGAATACAGCTTTCCTTGGCCATTTTTTGATTTTCTCGATGTATTTCCTGAGTGTGTGCATCTAGATGCACCTAAAAATAAAAAATTAAACTTAACTGATAGTTATGATTTGGTTATTTTAGGTTACCAGCCCTGGTTTTTATCACCTTCATTGCCAACTACGGCATTTCTAAAATCTAAAGAAGCTAAAGAAGCTTTAAAAGGTGTGCCCATTATCACTGTTATTGGTTGTAGGAATATGTGGGTACAATCACAATTAAAGGTTATCCAAATGTTAGGTGATATTGGGGCAAAATTAATCGATAATATTGTTCTGACTGATAGCGCCTCTAGCTTGGCCACTTTTATTACTACACCAAGATGGCTATTAACTGGTAAAAAAGATTCATTCTTGAGGCTGCCAAAGCCAGGAATCCTCGATAAAGATATTAAAAGTTCAGAGCGCTTTGGTAGGGCTATTTTAAAAACGATCACAAGGGGTGGAAATTGTAATAATGGGCCAATGCTAACTGGGCTAAAAGCTGCAAAAGTTAATGTAGCTTTGTTGAAGTCTGAGATAATTGGAAGCAGAAGTTTTTTTATTTGGGGGAAGTTATTACGTTTTATTGCACCCAGAGGAAGCTGGAAGAGAAAACCCGTGTTGTTAATTTATATAATATTTCTAATTACTATGATCATTACCGTTGTGCCTATTAATCTATTTATTCGCTCTATAACAAATCTTTTTTTTAAAAATAAAATTAAAGAGATGGAACGACAATTCGAATTACCGTCAGGCTCTGAAGATTCTAGGATGCAAGAGTTCTTATGAGTGCCTTTATTACTGCAAGCTCATCATTTATGCCAAATTCTCCAATTCATAACAATGAAATTGAAGACGTTTTAGGATTGATTAACGAAAAACCATCAAGAGTAAAAAATATTATTCTGAGAAATAATGGCATTAAAATACGCCATTATGCTATTGATCCCAAGACAAAAGAGCCCAATTTTAACAATGCTCAATTAACAGCTGAAGCTATTAGAGGCCTGTTTGACAATGAAAAGCAACTCAATGAAATTGATTTAATTGCCACTGGCACAACAATGCCAGATCAATTAGCGCCAAGTCATTCTGTAATGGTACACGGCGAGTTAAAAAACAATCCATGTGAGACTGTTTCAATGTCGGGTATTTGCCTTAGTGGATTGATGGCGCTTAAATATTGTTTTTTAGCAGTAAAAAATAATGATAGCAAAAAAGCTGTAGCTTCCGGCTCTGAAATCGTCTCAGCTTTATTGCATGCAAAATTTTTTAATGACAATACCTTGCTAAGCAGCAATCAATTAAAAACAAACCCAGAACTAGCATTTGACAAGGACTTTTTGCGCTGGATGCTTTCTGATGGTGCTGGAGCGCTTTGCATTGAGCCAAAACCTAAAGAAAACTCAATCAATCTAGAAATAAATTGGATTAAGACATATTCTTATGCAAATGAACTTGAAACCTGTATGTATTTGGGTGCTAAAAAATTAAATAATTCTGAATTATCTGGCTGGCTAAACTACAATTCTAAAGAGTTATCCGATAAAAATATTTTTGCCTTAACTCAAGATGTAAAGCTTTTAAACAATAATATTATAAATTATGCTATTGAAAAAACTCTTGATAGAATTATTATTGATACCGGCATAAAGGCTACTGATATAGATTATTTTTTACCACATGCATCATCGATGTTTTTCATACCTAAAATAAAAAAAGCGTTAGATGATAAAGACTTTTGCATCCCTATGGATAAATGGTTTACTAATTTAGAAACCAAGGGTAATACCGGGTCTGCCTCTATTTTTATTATGCTAGATGAGTTTATAAAAACCAAAGACTTAAGGCGTGGCGATAAAATATTATGTTTTGTTCCAGAAAGCGGGAGATTTTCTAGTGGGTTCATGTTACTAACTGCTAGCTGATTATTTATGAAAATAAAGCAGGTCCCGCAACAAGAGGACAATATCTATGAAGGTGAAAAAAAGCTGGTTTATGCTACTGATGAAAGTGGATCAATAAATGCTGTTCAGACTTCAGGCTGGCAAGTAGAAATCGATTCCTTAAAAGATGCAATTGATAATATAAATGAACACGCATTAGAGGCCCTTTCAAGGGCAAAATTAGGGAAAACTTCGGCACTTGAGTATCATATGTATCATCAGCGCCTTGATATGGCGATGCTGGCCCAGGCTATGGGTAAATTTAAATGGCAAATAAGACGTCATTTTAATATAAATACATTCGAAAAATTATCCGACACTATACTATTAGAATACGCTGATGTATTAGGAATAGACGTCAAAACTCTTAAATCTTTATCCAAATATTAATGTTAGATAAAAAAAGTTTTATACATTCCCAAGCAGCCCATTGTGAGACGGGCACAGTTTCAAATTTATTAAAGCATTATGGTGTAAATTTATCAGAGCCAATGATTTTTGGTCTATCTAGTGGTTTGACTTATGCTTATGTACCTTTTATAAAAATAAATGGCTTACCTTTGATGGCATATCGTATACCCCCGAAACTTATTTTAAAGATGTTATCATCGAGAATAAAAGGCCTAAGAGTTAAGTTTGAAACTTTTAAAAATGAACAGCAGGGTAAAAAATTTTTAGATAAAAAATTAGCCCAAAATGTGCCTGTTGGCTTACAAACATCTGTCTATTTTTTACCTTATTTTCCAAAAGAAATGCGTTTTCATTTTAATGCACACAATCTTATAGTTTTTTCAAAATCAGAAAGGAGTGAGGTTGAAAGCTACCATATAAGTGACTCTGTTTTTTCACATTTGAATATTATAGAAAGTGCGCACTTATCAAAAGCAAGGTTTGCAAAAGGCGCACTTGCACCAAAAGGATCTTTATATTTCCTAGAGGAGATACCTGAAAGTATAAATTTTGAAAAAATAATCCCTAAGGCGATTCGTTTCACTGGAAAAACTAACGGAAAGTTTAATCCAATTCCTATTTCTGGCGTTTTAGGTATGCGGAGAGTTGCTAATAAAATTGAGAACTTGAATAAGGAATCAACAAGATATAAGCAACTTTTTTTAGGCCATATAGTTAGAATGCAAGAAGAGATAGGCACTGGAGGCGCCGGGTTTCGCTATATGTATGGAGCATTTTTACAAGAGTCTGCAAAAATAATAAATAGGCCAATTCTAGAAGTTTGGGCAAATGAATTTATTTCGGTTGGTGATAAATGGCGTTATTTTGCTTTATTATGCGCTCAAATTAGTAAAAATAGAGGTGACTCTACCTTGGAAAAAGCTGCTAGTTGTTTGAGAGATATTGCCGATATAGAACTGAAGCTATACAATAAAATGGCAAAATTTAAGCTGTAATCTATTAACTTGCCTGTAAAAGGCGTTTTTCTAGTAGCTTATAGGATATTACAAATAGAAACAAAGCTAGTAGTGTCAATTTTACAATATATACAGATATTGACTGGAAACTCCCTTGTCGTAAAAGAATTTCTAAAAACGCTTCCAACCCCCAGTTCATTGGGGAAAACCCTGCTAGTATTTGCATTTTTTCTGGCATTATAAATACAGGGACCATTACTCCACCAATTGCACCCATTAGAAGGTTACTAACGCCACCAATACTTGATGCTTGTTCATGCGTTCGAACAGACACTGCAATTAATAATGCAAAGCTAATTGCCATTAAACTAATGGCCAGTGAAATCGGTATTAAAAGCCAAAAATTACTCTCTAAAACTAATGCTTCGCCGCCAAGAACAGGCATTAAAAAAACGCCAGTTAAAAACATTAGAATTGCCTGAATTTGATTTATAAGCATATAAGGTAATAACTTCCCCAAAAGGATCCAGTGCTTAGCTATGGGGAAAGTATTTAGCCTCCCTAAAGTTCCATTATTTAATTCAATTAATAACGTTGCTGAAAAAGGAATAATAATAAAAAACATTGCAAAAATTAACCAAGCTGGTACGTTTTGCTGAACTGAAGAGGGTTTTTTTCTTGCACTGTTTTTTGTTATCTTTTCAATCCTAATAAACTTATTTGTGTTTGTGGACTTGGTTGAATAGTGCGGTATTTTTGTAGTAAGCTGGCTAGACAATATCCAGCCTCTGAAACTACCAAGTGAAACTTGCGACCATCCAGAATGATGTACAGTTATCAATTTTAATTTTGTATTTTTTTGTAAGGTTTTAATAACATTAGACTCATTATTTTTATCAGATCGAATGAATGCATCTTTTTGAACAGTATAGATATCCGAACTACCTATAGCTCCGCTTCTTGCTTTTTGCTTTTTAGCAATTAATTTTACCAATGTTAAATTTAAATTTAATTCAAGTAATGAACGCACATAATTAGGGGCACTTGGTGAATAATAAATTTTAACAAGCGGTCTTTCATTATTTATTATTTCAATAAGTGCGAATCTCTCTCCTTTAATAACTTGTTTTTTAGCTTTACCAATCAGAGTCTGAGTGTTTTTTATTATTTCTGTGTCAAAGCCATTAAGGTTCAGAAGGTCTTCTCCCCATTCTGCAGATGTCTCATCCCCTAATGTAGTAAAAATTTTTAAAGCTACACTGTTATTTTCGCTTTCAAAAACCTCCTGCAAACTAAACGACATAATTAACACAAAGACTATGGGCATTAGAAATAGTACCAATAATGCATACCCATCTCTAAGTATTAATTTTATTTCTTTTGATAACAACGCCCTAAACATAAACTCTATTTTATTAGTTTGAAGAACAAGTCTTCCATGTTAGCCGATTTAATGCAAAAACTAGAGAGTCGACCATTTAACTGCTCATTAAATTCATGAGTAAACTTTTTTATATCAACAGTATTCTCTAATTCACCAATTATTTTATTTTTTACAGATGTTAATTTATATTTTTTACAGAACTCTAGCATTTTTATAGGCTTATCACTTACAGCGGAAAAATAATAATTCTGTTGACGCCTGAGTTTTTGCAACCCCCCTTGATAACTAATCATTCCTTTGTTAATAATTATAATTTGTTCGCAAAGTTTTTCAATTTCATGCATTTGGTGAGAAGTGTAAATAATAGTCACGCCTTTATCTTTCAATCTTTGAATTGATTTTAAAATAAAATTCTGCGATATTGGATCAATGCCTACAGTTGGCTCATCTAAAAATAATAATTTAGGCTTATTTACAATACCGATAGCAAGGTTTAAACGCCTTTTCAATCCTCCAGAGAGGTTTTTAGCAAGTTGATTTGCAAAGTCTTCTAATTGACAAAATTCTATCGCATCCTGTACACGCCTATTTTTATGGGTTAGGTCGTTTCGTATTGCGGCAAAAAACAATATATTTTCTTTAACACTAAGGTTGGGATAAAATGCATAACCTTGTGGGACCAAGGCAATTTGACGCAATATTTCATTACGATGCAGATTATAGTTTTTTCCAAAAACCTCAATTAATCCATTTTTTGCTTTTAGCTGTCCAGTTAGTAATGAAATTAAAGTACTCTTTCCAGCGCCATTAACCCCAAGCAATCCAGTTATTTCACCTGATTTTATTGTTAGATTTATTTGCGTAAGAACGGGATTATTTTTTTGATATTTATAATTAAGTTTTTGAATTTTAATTAAGTGCATATATGGTTGATTATATACAGTTGATCAATGTGATTTGAATCGTATCATACTATTTTTTATTTGAAAAACTCATCTCCTAATTAATCTTAATGTACTAATGGTAGAATACATAAAAAATAGATTGACTAAATATATGAAACAAATAATAAAAATATTAACTACAGTCCTTGTGTTAACTCTACTATCCTCGGGGGCTAATGCGGATAAAATCAAGGATAATTGGAAAATTCTAGTTGGATCGGGACAGTCTCACGTGGGATGGGGCGGAACCAAAGAAACTGTAAAAACATACGACTTTATATTTCAACATGAGACGATTAAATCTAGTGCAGAAAACAGTAAGTATAGAAAATCTTTTTTATTCGAAGTTCCTATTCATATTGTAAGGGCGCCTTACAGTTCTTATATGACAGGTATCAATGTATATCATAAGTGGCAAATTACAAGTAATGATAAACTTCAGCCTTATGCACTTATTGGGGGTGGTGGGCTTTATACTAATGCAGATATTCCAGGCACAAGCTCAAAGATTAGAGGTACATACGGGGCAGGATTAGGATTGCAGCTAAATATAAATAAAGATTTTAAATATAGTATCGAAACCAGGTTTCATCATGTTTCAAATGGCAGTATAAAGAGTCCAAATGACCCTCTAAACTCTCACAAAGTATTGATTGGATTCGATATTAAAATTTAAATCGTAGTCTTACGCTGAGACCTTTAACCCAAATTTCTCCCGATTTTATTTCTAAATTTATTCTTTAATCCTGAGAAGTGGGTTGTTTGATTTTGATCAAAACAATATTGCGAAATTATTAACAAGTCTGAATGTAACGAGTCTTTATTTTACAACTTGAATAATACCTTCCATACCTCTTTCCCTATGACTTTTAAAAAAGAAAAGCTGATTATCGCAGTACATTTTATAATCGCCTATTTTTTTTGGCGTAAATATAGCTATAGGCTTTTCCTCGGTTACTTCTTGCTCAAAAATTACATTATTATCAGGATCGCTAACTACAATATTATGCGGAGCAAATCCGGCTTCTTTTACTAATGAAATCTCCACAGGGGAACCGATTTTGACAAGAATATGGTCAGGATTAAAATAATACGATCCAGCCACTATCTCTATTTTTTGACTTGCTATAGAATTAAAACTTATAAGAAGTAGAAGCAGCGTCATTATAGATATATTATTTTTCAACTTCGTCATAACAACATCCTGTTTATGGTTATATAAAAACTAGATCTAAGCCTTGCAGCTAACCTTGGCCATCAATTTTTATTTCTTGCTCTTGCGTCCACTCTTTGATTAATTTTGTTATCAATGAGGTAGACATGTCTTTCGTTGAAATAGGCTTTCCAATAACAACTGTAATAACTCCCGGCTTCTTTACAAATTGACCTTTTGTCCATATTCTACCAGCATTATGATAGATCGGAACAATATCACACCCTGCGCTCTTGGCAACTGCAGAAGCGCCATTTTGATACTTACCTAATTTTTTATAAGGCCTTCTTGTTCCCTCTGGGAAAATTACAACAAAAATACCATTTTTAATTCTTGCAGACCCCTGCTCAATCACCTTCTTGATTGATTTGATTTTTTCACTTCTATTTATGAGGATAGGATGCAAGGTTGCCATGCCCCAGCCGAAAAAAGGAATTCTTAATAATTCGCGCTTCAACACCCAGGTTTGGTGAGGAAAAATTGTTTGAAGAAAAATTGTTTCAAATGTAGACTGATGATTTGGAGCAATAACGCAAGGAGTATCAGGAATATTTTCCAAACCGATTACCTTAGATTGAATATTATTCGTCACCCTAATCCACCAAATGCAAAATACAGCCCACTTAGAGAGGATATTATACCTTTGCCTAATATTTAAAAAAGGGGCTAAAAGTAAGGAAAAAGATACAATAACAACCAAAGCAATAGTTGCGCCAATAATAAACAATATGGATCTTATAAATAACATGCTACGATTTATGAGGATAGGATGCA
>DTVJ01000198.1:510-1407 GCA_012963565.1 Piscirickettsiaceae bacterium | reverse complement strand
GTTAAGCCAAATGTTAGATGTGAAAGCACTATCCAAATTCCAATTATGGCAGGTACAAGTGATTGCGGATTATTTTTTATTTCTCGATAAAAATATTGAAGTGGAAGAAAAAATACGACAATCATTAGCCCAATAAAACCCACGCCACCAAACAGTGCTAGCCATTCAAAATATATGTTATGAGCAGTGCCAAACACACCAACCCCTAAAGCTTTATATTTAGGGTTATTCTTAATAAATTGATTAAGCTCTAATTTAAAATCACCACTACCAGAGCCAAAGATAGGGTGGTTGTCAAAAGTTTCGATGGAGCTTTTCCAAAATGCTAGGCGGGCGCCAGTAGAGGTCATTTGGAAATCTTTTTCCTGTGCACTTTCATCCCGAATGAATTGTGTCAGATGATACACTGCTGCGTTATATCTACCGATAGTTTCTGTAGGATGTGTCGTTATGGCCGAACCAATAGCCAGGGTAGACGATACAATTAATACAGTTATTCTTTGTCTAGTATTTGAGCGCTTTACAAATAATATTAATAATAGGATAGCAAGGATCAACAGTGCAACCCATGAGCCTCTAGCACCAACTATAAGGCTGGCGCCTATAGCTGCCACTCCAGATGTAAGTAACAAGGATTTCATTAAGATATTTTTATCTGTTAGCGTGTATGTCAACAGGTTGGCACCCGCTATAAGCATTGCAAAACTACCGTACATAATAGAATGGTAGGCGCCATCAGAGCCTTTGTTAACAATTAAAAATAAAAGCAAGGAAAATCCAGCAATGATAAAACTAACATCAAGATTTTTCCAAAGGATATCTTTGTATTGTCTTAATATGAAATAAACAGGAATGGCAAATAAAAAATAATGAAATTTTCCAAGTATCTTGAAACCC
>DTVJ01000198.1:0-469 GCA_012963565.1 Piscirickettsiaceae bacterium | reverse complement strand
CGAGTTAGCCATGCCCAGGAGGTAAATGGCAAATACACCTAAAAACCCTAATAAAACTAATTTTTCAGGTTTTCCCAAGGGATTTTTTGCTATTTTCCTATAATTTATTAGCCCAACAATAAGTATCAACAAATAAGAGGTGGATACTGAACTAGTAACAGTCGCCATTAATACTGGAAACAAGAAAACAAGCGAAATCACCAAGACTTTTGTAAATTTATGAATCATTAGGCTTTATGTATGTAATTTAATGAAGAAGATTGATATGAGATTATTGCGCAAATTAAGATGGCTATTTGGAACTTATTTGATGCCAAGACATATTGCTACCGTTAGAACAGATAATGGGATTTTGAGCTTTGACAGCAGGGATAGAACGCTTGGTCGTGCGCTTAATGTAGACAAAGAATTTGAAAGTAAAATGATGATAAGGACTGTCAATCTGCTAACAAAAAATGGACACATTGGG
>DTVJ01000197.1 GCA_012963565.1 Piscirickettsiaceae bacterium | reverse complement strand
AACATCCAAGACTGGTGTATTTCTCGCCAAATCTGGTGGGGACATCGTATCCCTGCTTGGTACGACAATGATGGCAATATCTTTGTAGCCAATTCATTAGAAGAGGCACAAGCGCAAGCGGGTGAAGGTGTTGAGCTCAGACAAGATAACGATGTGTTGGACACTTGGTTCTCATCAGCCTTATGGCCATTTTCAACTCTAGGTTGGCCAGAAAAAACACCACAGCTATCGCGTTTTTACCCAACTGATGTCTTAGTTACCGGCTTTGATATCATCTTCTTCTGGGTGGCGCGCATGATTATGTTTGGGCTTAAATTTACGGGTGATGTGCCGTTTAAAGATATTTACATCACTGGCCTGATCAAAGATGGTCATGGGCAGAAAATGTCCAAATCTAAGGGTAACGTACTTGATCCAATTGATCTGATTGATGGCATTAGTTTAGAAGACTTACTTGAGAAAAGAACTCAAGGCATGATGCAGCCAAAAATGGCTGAAAAAATCAAAAAACAAACTAAGCAAGAGTTTGCTGATGGTATCCCTGCTTTTGGTACTGATGCACTCAGATTTACCTTTGCAGCATTAGCTTCATTTGGTCGTGATATTAAATTCGACCTAAAACGTGTTGAAGGCTATCGTAATTTCTGTAATAAGCTATGGAATGCTTCTCGCTTTGTACTGATGAAGCTTGAAGGTGAAACTATTGATGTTAAAGCCCAATTATCTAGCTCAGATCAATGGATTCTTTCTCGTTTACAACAGACTAAGACTAACGTTGAAAAACACCTTAACGATTATCGTCTGGACTTGATGAGTCATGAGTTATACGAGTTTGTATGGCATGATTACTGTGATTGGTATCTTGAGCTATCTAAGCCATTATTGGCTGATGATGCAACCAAAGCAGGTACGCAAGCCACCCTACTTAAGGTGCTTAATGAGATTTTGACACTACTACACCCAATCATTCCATTTATTACTGAAGAGATTTACGAACAATGTCAAACACTGACTGGTGATGAAAGCGAAAGTTTAATGACGCAAGCCTACCCTGAAGTAGAAGAGGATTTAATATCCGCGCAAGTTGAACAAGAAGTACAGTGGTTACAAACCTTTATTTTAGGTATTCGCCAGATTCGTGGTGAGATGAATATTCCACCATCAAAGCCATTACCTTGTTTTGTGCAAAATATCAGTGCTACCGATCAGCAATGCTTAGATAGTCACAGCCAAATACTAACTAGTTTGGCTAAATTAGAAAGTATTGATCAATTATCTGGTAACGATGAAGCACCGGAATCAGCCACAGCACTGGTGGGTGAGATGAAGGTATTGATTCCACTAGCAGGATTGATTGATAAAGACCAAGAAGCAGCACGTCTTAACAAAGAAATTGAAAAATTAAACAAGCAAAGGGCACAATTTGCAGGTAAGCTTAGCAACGAGAAGTTTGTCAGTGGCGCACCTGAAGCTGTGGTTAATAAAGAAAAAGAAAAATTAGCTTCGGTTGAAAATGCCATCGCTGACTTGTCATCGCAACTAGAGAAAATAGCCAACTTATGAAATTAAGCAAGCACTTATTAATACCACTTCTATTAGTCCATTCAATGGCTAGTGCGCAGTCGTATGTATATGTGACTGATATGGTTGATATCCCAATGCGTTCTGAAAATAAAATTCAAAGCAACCCAAGTAACTTACTCAGAATGCTGCCTTCAGGCACTAAGCTAGAAATACTTTCAACTGAAAGTGGCTGGACCAAGGTTAAATTTGAAAAAACCACAGGTTGGATGATTTCACGTTACTTAACTAGTAAACCACCTGCTCAGGCACAATTAGAGAAATTAAGACAAACCTACAATGCCAACAAACTACTTATTGGCAAGCAAAGCAAAAGAAATGCCGAACTTGAAGCCCAAGTTAAAGAGTTTCAAATTCAGACTACCATGCTTTCTGTTCAAACCAGTAAATCACAAGCTGAAAAAGAACACATCGAACAAGTCTACAAGGATGCTCTCAAACTTGAGCACACCAATGAAAAATTAAAAACAGAAGCATTACAACTAAAAACTGAAATTCAATTATTGCAAAATAACAATACTGCAGGTCAAGAAGCTAGCTCTAGGAACTGGTTTATCGTTGGCGCAATTGTCTTATTTTTTGGATTTATCATGGGCTTTGTCTTCCCAAAACGCTCGAATCAAAGGAGATTTTAAATGAACCTACTAAAAACTGCACTAACTTTTGATGACGTACTATTGGTACCAGCGCATTCAACAACAATGCCAAAAGAAGTGAGCTTAATGACAAAGCTTACTAAAAATATTACACTCAATACTCCAATATTGTCAGCTGCAATGGATACGGTTACCGAGGCTAGATTAGCGATTACTATTGCTCAAGAAGGTGGTATTGGTATTATTCATAAGAATATGTCAGTTGATGAACAGGCTAACGAGGTTCGCAATGTTAAGCGCTTTGAGTCAGGCATTATCAGAGATCCAATTACTATCGACCCAAAGGCAACTATTTCTGAAGTATTTGAAATGCAACAACGTCATAATATCTCTGCTCTACCTGTCGTTGAAGGTAATACTATTGTTGGTCTAGTTACTGGTCGTGATCTAAGATTTGAAACTCGTTTATTCGAATTAGTCGAAAATGTAATGACCCCGCAAAATGAGCTGATTACCGTCTCTGAAGGTACAGAAATGAGCGAAGTTAGAACGTTATTACATCAACACCGTATTGAGCGTGTCATTATCACGGATGACAGTTTTGATTTAAAAGGCATGATTACTGTTCGTGATATTCAGAAATCAACGGACTTTCCAAATGCTTGTAAAGACGATAAAGAGCAGCTACGTGTTGGTGCTGCAGTTGGTGTTGGTAAAGGCACAGGCGCGCGTATTGATGCATTGGTCGAGGCTGGTGTTGACGTCATCGTTATCGATACCGCTCATGGCCATTCACAAGGCGTACTCGACAGAGTTAAAAAGACTAAAAAAGCTCACCCTAATTTAGACATTATTGCTGGTAATATTGCCACCGGTGAAGCCGCACTTGATTTAGTTAAAGCTGGTGCAGACTGCGTTAAAGTAGGTATTGGTCCTGGTAGTATTTGCACCACGCGTATTGTGGCTGGTGTTGGCGTACCACAGATTACAGCAATTTCAGATGTAGCAGATGCACTAAAAGACAGCGGTATCCCGCTAATTGCCGATGGAGGTATTCGTTATTCAGGTGATATTGCTAAAGCCTTCGCTGCAGGTGCTTACTGCGTAATGCTTGGCTCAATGCTAGCAGGCACTGAAGAATCTCCTGGTGAGATAGAACTTTACCAAGGACGTTCTTACAAGTCATACCGTGGCATGGGTTCAATTGGTGCAATGAATCAAGCACATGGCTCATCTGATCGTTATTTCCAGTCAGACTCTAAAGCAGATAAGTTGGTGCCTGAAGGCATTGAGGGTCGCGTACCATTTAAAGGCTCTATGCGCCCTATTATTCACCAAATGGTGGGTGGTGTTAGATCTTCTATGGGTTACACCGGTTGTGAGACATTAGACAAAATGCGTAACAATACCTGCTTTGTACAAGTAACTTCAGCAGGTATGGTTGAGTCTCATGTACATGATGTTTCGATAACCAAAGAAGCGCCAAACTACCATCAATAACGACCTAGCTGTGCGGCATACCCTGATCGTTACCCATTGGAAGGAGTCCCCGGCATGCAGCTGATCGGTCGCTACCACAATTCCGGCTATGAGGCTGTTGCTGATGGCGTCATGGACTTCTTTGAACGACGCCAGGATTTGCAGCGGCCGGGTGTGGCCTTCGGTCCCGGCGGCAGCGACGCAGAGCCAGCCAAGGTCTCGACAGACATCAGCCTCGTGGCGCTCAACCGTTCTGATCCCGAGGCATTCGCTCTTGCAGATCTGATCGTGCGGGGTGTCTCAGCAGGCCTGGAGCACTACCTGCAGGAGCGATCTCTGTTTCGCGAGGTCTGCCCGGACCAGGAGTTGTTTGTGATGCCTGTGTTCAACCTACAACGTTACGCTCCCGGTGAGGGCTTCCGTCAGTGGCACTGCGACTGGACGATTAGCGACGAAGCTACCGAGCCGGGGCATCGTGTTCTGGCCTGGATCCTCTACTGCGATTCTGTGGCGGAGGCCGGCACGGAATTCCACTGGCAGAAACATCATGAGGCGGCAGAGCGGGGCAAGCTACTGATCTTTCCAGCCTCTCCCTCTCACATCCATCGTGGCCGGGTGAATAGCGAGTTTAGCAAGACGATCGCCACTGGCTGGATCAATGCTGGGTCGCGTGAGGGTTTCTTAAAGCGTCTGGCTCGCTCCTGAGGTAATTAATAATTTAGTGACCTTCTGGTGTCCCTTGCCAGAGCATTTTGTAGCCAAGTTCGTTGGCATCATCACAAAATTCTAACAACTCATCAAATTTCGATTTGAATAATTCATCAGCATGAGATTTTTCATGTTGCTCGAATGTTTTCCAAAATGTCACAATCACAATCTCGCCACGCTCTTCTTTGGCTTTTTCTACATTTTCAAAGGAACCTTCTCCTGAGATAAAGCCTGAATTTTCATAAACTTGACCAGCAATAAAGCCACCATTGTCATCACCGTAGTTATTCTTGACCACGTTACACATTTCGCCTAGTGTTAGCTCAACATCTTCAACCGAAATACCGTCTTTTAAATTTACCTCGTTAAACAACATAACACAGCCAAATGGGATTTCTATTGGATTAAACATTTTTATAACTCCTAATAAATTAATAATGATTGCAGTGACAACTGCTATGTAAAATTTGAATAAATGAGAACCGTAATTTTAACTAGACAATGATTCATTTTGGAACAATATCTGTAGAAGAATTTTTTGCTGATTATTGGCAAAAGAAACCACTGCTCATTAAGCAAGCTCTTCCTGATTTTATTACTCCTATATCAGCTGAAGAGTTAGCTGGACTGTCACTTGAAGAAGAATTCGAATCACGCCTTGTTATCGGTTCTATTAATGATCAAAAGTGGAGTTTAAATAATGGACCATTTACTGAAGATACTTTCACAACATTAGACGAAAAAAATTGGACACTCCTAGTGCAAGGCGTTGATCGATTTGTTGATGAAGTTTATGACCTAATCAAGCACTTTGATTTTATCCCTCGTTGGCGTTTTGATGATGTGATGATCTCCTATGCTGCCACTGGTGGTAGCGTTGGTCCACACTTTGATTATTATGATGTGTTCCTCCTTCAAGGCAGTGGACGACGACGCTGGTATATTAGTACTCAAGATTGCGAACTTGATAATTATTTAGATGATGTGCCACTTCGTATTATGGATCGATTCAGCGCTGAACAAATATGGGATGTTGAGCCTGGTGATGTGGTTTACATACCGCCAAAAGTAGCCCATCATGGCGTTAGTTTGGATGATGAATGCACCACTTTATCATTTGGTTATCGTGCTTATTCTAGTGAGGAGCTGTTTGAGTCAATCGATAAGCACTGCCCAACTCATGAGAAAAAAAACTATTACCAAGATCCAACTTGGGACAATACTCACTCACCTGCACTCATACCTACCTCTGCCGTTGAGCAAGCTCAGAAAATACTTGACATTAGTGCTGATGATTTTGCCGAATTTATCACCAAGCCAGACACGCTTGATGAGCAGCTGTTACAACACTTTGAGGCTGGAGTATTTGATTCACAAGCACAATATAAACTACACCCAAGCTGCAAAGTCGCTTATT
>DTVJ01000196.1 GCA_012963565.1 Piscirickettsiaceae bacterium | reverse complement strand
TCAAGAGACATTACTAATTCAACAGTATCTAAAGAATCAGCACCTAAATCATCAATGAAAGAGGCGTTATTATCAATATCACCACTTACATCTAATTGCTCAGCTACGACCTTCTTTACTCTTTCCTCAATACTCATTTGTTATTTCCTCAATATATTTAAAACTATCATTTTATCTTCAAATAAAGACAAAATAAGACTAAATTGTAAAAAATTATTCGTATCTAGTTGGGTCAGCTATTCCAGCAGATTCAAAGCCCAATTTTCGATATTCACAAGCATCGCAAACACCACAGGCTTCACCTTTTTCATTGGCTTGATAGCAAGTTGTGGTGAGTGAATAATCCACACCTAAAGAGAGGCCTATTTTAATAATTTCAGATTTATTTAAATCAATCAACGGGGTTAAAATTGATAATTTATGACCTTCTACGCCTTGTTTGGTGGCTAAATTTGCCATGGTTTCGAACGCGTCAATATAAACTTGTCTACAATCAGGATAGCCTGAATAGTCTAGTGCGTTAACACCAATAAAGATGGATTGGCAATCCAGTACTTCTGCCCAGGCCATGGCAAATGACAAGAAAATGGTATTACGTGCAGGTACGTAAGTTATAGGGATTTCGTCACTTTGTTTGAAATCAGGAACGGCTATATTGTCATCTGTTAATGCAGATCCGCCAAAATCTGACAAAGAGATATCCATAATTCGATGTTCAATTGCATCAAACTGTTTGGCAATTTTAGTGGCCGAGTCTAGTTCAGATTTTTGCTTTTGACCGTAGTTAAAACTCAAAGCATAACATTCAAACCCTTGAGATCTAGCAATGGCGAGTGTGGTGGTAGAATCCAAACCACCTGATAATAGAACTACAGCTTTAGACATTGGCAAGATTGCCTTTTTCTTCTAACCATTTTTTTCGATCTGCAGCACGCTTTTTACTAAGAAGCATATCCATAGTTTGAAAGACTTGCAGTGGGTTATCTAGGGTTAATTGAATGAGACGTCTAGTATCAGGCAACATGGTGGTTTCTCGCAGTTGGGAAGGATTCATTTCACCCAGCCCCTTAAAACGCTGAACTTGAATTTTGACGCGTTTGTTTTCACTTTCAATTTTTCTGATAATGGCATCTCTTTCATTATCATCAAGCGCATAATGAACTTGCTTGCCAGCATCTATTCTATATAGAGGTGGCATGGCAACATATACATGACCTTCTTTGATGAGTTTAGGAAAGTGTTTAACAAACAAAGTACAGATGAGTGTGGCAATGTGAGCACCATCAGAATCAGCATCAGCTAAGATGCAGATTTTTCCGTATCTTAATTCAGTTAAATCTTCACAATTAGGTTCGAGTCCAATGGCAACACTAATGTCATGTATCTCATTGCTAGCCAGCACTTGTTCGGAATCCACTTCCCAAGTATTTAAGATCTTACCACGTAGCGGCAAAATAGCCTGATATTCTTTATCTCGCGCTTGTTTAGCAGAGCCACCAGCCGAATCACCCTCCACTAAGAAAACTTCAGTTTGACTAAGATCACTACTGGTGCAATCAGACAACTTTCCAGGCAGAGCAGGGCCACTGATTATTTTTTTACGGACAATTTTCTTGCCAGTTTTTAACCGAGCTTGTGCATTCATGATAGCCAGTTCGGCAATTTTTTCAGCAACATCGGTGTGATGGTTTAACCATAGACTAAAGGCATCTTTAATAACATTAGATACAAAGCTAGCACATTCTCGCGAGGAGAGCCTTTCCTTAGTTTGACCTGTAAACTGCGGGTCTAGTATCTTGATTGATAACACGTAGGCAATTTTTTGCCAAACATCATCAGGTGTGATTTTGATGTTTTTGGGAATGAGATTTCTAAATTCACAAAACTCTTTGAGGGCATCTGTTAGACCAGATCTTAAGCCGTTAACGTGCGTACCGCCATTAATGGTTGGAATCAAGTTAACATAACTTTCAGCCACTACATTGGAATTATATTCTGTCCACGCTAGTGAACAATTAAGCTGCTGCTCTGTTGATGCAAAATCAACCACAAAAGGAGAAGTGGGTAAACAATCAAGCCCATCAAGCGCCATTGATAAGTAATCTTTTAAACCTTCTTGGTATATCCACTTATCGTTAGTATCATCGATTTCATTATGAAAATTAATTTCTAATCCTGGACACAAAACAGCTTTAGATCTAAGATTATGGCGTAACTTTGTTACTGAAAATTTGATAGTGTCAAAAAACTGAGGATCAGGCATAAACTTAACCATAGTGCCAGTATTACGCTTTCCTACAGTTGCTAACTCTTCTAAATCGGTCTTTTTAAAGCCATTGGCAAAAGTAATATAATATTGCTTTGAATTACGCTTAATCCAAATTTCAACCAAAGTGGATAGGGCGTTAACCACAGAGATGCCTACACCGTGTAGACCGCCAGAGAATTGATAAGAATCATTTGAAAATTTACCACCAGCATGTAATTTAGTTAGTATGACTTCAACACCTGGCTGGCCTTCTTTGGGGTGGATATCAACCGGCATACCACGACCATCATCTTCTACCGATAAGGAGCCGTCTTTATAAAGCACAACAGTGATTCGAGAGGCATGACCTGCAACTGCTTCATCGACACTATTGTCAATCACTTCTTGAGCAAGGTGATTTGGACGCTCGGTGTCAGTGTACATACCTGGGCGTTTTCGTACTGGTTCTAAACCGGTTAAGACCTCAATGGATGAAGCATCATAGTTGCTCATAATATTTTTTAAGTGCTAATTTTGGCAAGTATCATACCAAAAAAAAGCCCCATAAAATGGGGCTTTTTAGAGCAAGCATTTTGTATTTACATCATGCCGCCCATGCCACCGCCCATACCGCCCATATCTGGTGCTGGTACATCTTGTGGGATGTCAGTAATCATCGCTTCAGTAGTAATCATTAGGCCTGAAATACTGGCCGCATGTTGCAACGCTGCGCGTACAACTTTTGTCGGATCTAGGATGCCCATTTCAAGCATATCGCCATAAACTTCTGTAGAAGCGTTAAAACCATAGTTACCTTCACCATTCGCTACATTATTAAGCACTACAGAGGCTTCACCACCACCATTGGCAACAATTTGTCTAAGTGGCTCTTCCATGGCCCGTTTACAAATAGTAATACCGATATCTTGATCATGATTGTCACCAGTTAAATCTTTTAAAGCGGCTATAGCACGTACTAAAGCAACACCACCACCTGGTACAACACCTTCTTCAACAGCAGCACGTGTTGCATGAAGTGCATCATCAACGCGGTCTTTTTTCTCTTTCATTTCTACTTCTGTCGCAGCACCAACTTTAATTACAGCAACACCGCCAGATAGTTTTGCTAATCGTTCTTGTAGTTTTTCAAGATCATATTCAGAAGTTGTTTTTTCCTTTTGTGCCGTAATTTGAGCAATACGGCCTTTAATGTCAGATTTTTTGCCGCCACCATCAACAATAACTGTTTCATCTTTACCGACTTCAATACGTTTTGCAGAACCTAATTGGTCTTCAGTAACGCCTTCCAAAGATAGACCAACTTCTTCTGAAATAACGACAGCGCCAGTTAATACTGCAATATCTTGTAGTATTGCCTTACGACGATCGCCAAAGCCTGGCGCTTTAACCGCGGCAACTTTAACAATACCACGTATATTATTCACCACTAAAGTTGCTAGTGCTTCGCCTTCAATATCTTCAGCAATAATTAAAAGCGGTCTACCTGATTTTTGAACCGCCTCAAGTGCTGGCAGTAAATCACGAATATTTGAAATCTTAGAATCATGTAGTAACACATATGGTGTCTCTAGATCTGCTGACATTGAATCTTGATTGTTAACAAAATAAGGTGATAAGTAGCCACGTTCAAATTGCATACCTTCAACTACATCAAGCTCATTATCAAAAGCTTGACCTTCTTCAACCGTGATTACGCCCGCCTGACCGACTCTTTCCATGGCTTCGGCAATAATATCACCTACACTGGTATCAGAGTTAGCTGAAATGGTACCTACTTGAGCGATAGCTTTCGTATCATCACAAGGTTGAGATAGATCGCGTAATGCGGCAACTGCTGCTTCGGTTGCTTTGTCAATACCACGTTTAAGATCCATCGGATTCATACCTGCAGCTACTGATTTAACACCTTCAACAACTAAGGCTTGTGCGAGAACGGTTGCTGTTGTTGTACCATCACCGGCAATATCATTGGTCTTAGAAGCGACTTCTTTAACCATTTGCGCACCCATATTTTCAAATTTGTTTTCTAACTCAATTTCTTGGGCTACAGAAACACCATCCTTAGTGATAGTTGGTGCACCAAATGATTTGTCTAAAACGACATTTCTACCTTTAGGGCCAAGGGTTACTTTAACTGCGTTAGCAAGCAGGTTAACGCCATCTAACATTAGGTTCCTGGCTTCTGGGCCAAATTTAATATCTTTTGCTGCCATATTAATCTCCTTTATTCAACAACTGCGACAATATCGTCTTCACGCATTACTAATAGCGTTTCGCCATCTACTTTAATTTCAGTACCGGCATATTGACCAAACAAAATCATATCACCCACTTTAACATCTAGGGCAATTACATCGCCAGTCTCATTGATTCTGCCATTACCTGCTGCAACGATTTCACCTTCTGAAGGCTTTTCAGTTGCTGAATCAGGAATAATTAGGCCACTTGCTGTTGTTTTTTCTTCTTCTACTCTACGGACGACCACACGGTCGTGAAGGGGACGGATGTTCATTTTTTCTCCTATAATAAACACAAATAATCGTTAAAAAAATACACGTAAAAATACGCTTTAAGTTTTAACAATTTTTAAAAATTCGACTTTAAAGAGTTTGCTCTTGCAAATGTTCTTTAAGTTTTTTCATTGCTTTGTTTTCAAGTTGACGAACCCGCTCGGCAGAAACACCATACTTGTCTGCTAAAGTATGTAGGGTCGTTTTTTCTTCTTTCAAGTACCTAGATTGCAAAATATCTAAACTTCTTGCATCTAAAGAAGAAAGTGCTTGATAAAGCTGTTGTTGTTGATTTTTATGAGTGTCGTCGCTGAGTAATAATTGCTCAGGCGTTTGAGTGTTGTTATCAGTTAAATAATGTTCAGGTGCGTGCGAATCTTCATCATCAGAGATTTCAAAAGGTACATCATTAAACTGTAAGCGTGATTCCATTTCCAAGACATCTTTGCGACGTACACCTAAATCATTGGCGATTTCATCGGCTTGGGCTTCATTTAGTGAATTATAGATGTGTGATTTAGCTTTCTTAAGTTTGAAAAATAATTTGCGTTGCGCCTTAGTGGTGGCCACCTTAACAATTTTCCAATTTTTAAAGACAAATTCGTGAATTTCAGCGCGAATCCAATAAACTGCAAATGAAGCAAGACGTACCTTTTTGTGTGGATTAAAGCGTTTAACAGCTTTCATCAGGCCAATTGTACCTTCTTGGATAAGGTCAGCTTGCTCTAAACCGTAGCCTCTATAACCATGTGCAATAAATGCCACAAAGCGCATGTGTGACAACACTAATTTTCTCGCCGCACTTAGGTCATGATTTTCATAAAGTTGAATAGTTAACTCGTACTCTTCTTCTGCCGTGAGAATCGGAGGGTATTTTTGAACCTCTAAAGCACTTGAAGTTCTAACAGTAGGTAAGGCGAATTCGTGACTCATAATGTTATGACTAATGGTTAATATTAGTATGGAGTGATATTATACGCAATTTATGAGTTATATCAATTGTTTAAG
>DTVJ01000195.1 GCA_012963565.1 Piscirickettsiaceae bacterium | reverse complement strand
TCTTTTACAATGAGAAAGGAGCGTTTAATGCTCCTTTTTTACATTCTGTCACAAGCATACTTTTTAAATTGGTGCTTTTTATACTAAATTTCTCTGATTATTATTAAAATATTTAATCATATAATATTGTAGCAGTAGGGTTTATAGGGTTTTTTAATATTTTTATAAATATATCATAATATTATTTACTTATGATATAGTTACTGTATAATTTGTAAATATCAAGACAGCTCAGTTTGATACTTAAAACGCTTTAATAAGGGCGTTAAATTTAAAAATAATTAATCTAGGAGATTAACATGAAAAAAATTATTGCTATCGCTACTTTAGTAGCTGCTACATCAGCTTCAGCTGGTTTCTTTAACAACGGTAACGGTTATAACAACAATAACTGGGGTCCTATGAACTCTGGTTCTAACTGGGGTCCTTTCTCAGGTGGTAACAACATGGGTCCTTTCGACGGTGGTTCTAACATGGGTCCTTTCTCAGGTGGTAACAACTGGGGTCCTTTCAACGGCGGCTCTAACGCTGGTCCTTTCAACGGTGCTTCTAACATGGGTCCTTTCTCAGGTGCTAACAACTGGTTAAACGATACTGATTTCGGTCTTAAGTTTAACACTAAGAACACTACTGACACTAAAGCTGCTGGTTCTGCTGACGGTTCTGCTAAAGGTGTTGCTGATGCTAACGCTAAAGGTGTTGCTGATGCATACGCTAAAGGTCAAGCTGACGCATTTGCTAAGGCACAAGCTGACGCTTACGCTAAAGGTGTTGCTGATGCAACGGCTACAGCTACAGCTTCTTCAACTGAAGTAGTTGCTAAGTAATTTAGATTACTTGCCTCGCATCGCTTAGTTGCCGAAAGGCTCTAAGCAAGCAAGCTAAAAACCACCCGAAAGGGTGGTTTTTTATTGGGCGATTGTTTGGTTCGGAGTTTTAGGCAATAAAAAAGGCGCTATCGCGCCCTTTTTAGTCTGATTGGTTATTTAGCCCTGAATTTGTGCCATGACCTCATCAGCAAAGTTTTCTTCTTTCTTCTCGATGCCTTCACCAACTTCAAATCTTACGAAAGACTTAACTTCTGCGTTGTTTGATTTTGCAAGGTTGCCAACTGTAGTATCTGGGTCTTTCACAAACGCTTGACCATATAACGTTACTTCGTTAACAAACTTCTTCATACGTCCAACGATCATCTTTTCAATGATGTTGTCTGGCTTGCCAGATTCTCTAGCTTGCTCAACAAAAATAGCCTTTTCTCTTTCTAAGAGGTCGGCAGATAATTCGCCTTCAGTGATACATTCTGGTTTTGTTGCCGCAATGTGCATTGCAATGTCCTTTGCAAGCGTCTCGTCACCGCCCTCTAATACAGTTAGTACTGCAATTCGTTCACCATGCTTGTAAGCACCGATAATGCCATTATCAACTGTAACTGTTTGTACGCGTCTAATCGCAACATTTTCACCTACTTTTGCAACGATGTCCTCTCTCGCTTTTTCTAAAGAGTCACCATTATCTAGTGTCTGCGTTAGGAATTCTTCAATGTTGGAAGGTGTGGTTTTAAGTGCCAATGCACCTAACGTGTCAACGAAATCAATAAACGCATCACCTTTAGTCACAAAGTCAGTCTCAGAGTTAACCTCTAAGATGGTTGCTGTTTTGTTGTCATCACTAATGTTTACTTTGACTAAGCCTTCAGCTGCAACACGACCCGCTTTTTTAGCGGCCTTAGCAGCGCCAGATGTGCGCATCAGGTCAATTGCTGCCTCCATGTCACCATCGGTTTCAGTCAAGGCTTTCTTGCAGTCCATCATGCCTGCGCCGGTTCTTTCTCTTAATTCTTTAACTAAAGCGGCTGTAATTGCCATAATAATCTCCTGTTTGTATCGCGCTTCTTTTGTATTGTTATGTTTTATGAAGCATTTTTAGCTAATTCTTGATTTATACAAGTTTTTCAATAATTTGCGCCTTGGTGTCACTACTATTGACTGTCACACCTTGCTTCTCAGCATAAGCAGCTAAATCAGCTTTTTTCATAGCATTGAGAGCAGTCTTGCTCAATTTTTCTGCTTTTTCAGTAGCAGGCTCTTTATTGGTGACCTCTGTAGCCGGTACCTCTTTAGCCTTGGTTGCCTCTTCTTTGACTTCCTTCTTAGCAACAGGTTTTGTCTTAGTCACGGTCTTCTTAGCAGGAGCCTCTTTCACTTGCGTTCCAGCAGCAGCTTTAGCTTCTAAAACAGCATTGGCAACTTCTCTAGCATAAAAACCAATAGATCGAATTGAGTCATCGTTACCAGGTACAACGTAGTCAATACCTTCTGGGTTATAGTTAGTATCAACAATACCGATTATTGGTAGATGAAGTTTTTGTGCCTCTTTAACAGCATTTCTTTCATGGCCAATATCAATTACGAATACAACGTCAGGAATGCCGCCTAAATCTTTAATACCACCTAAGCTACGCTCTAATTTGATCATTTCACGAGTCATCATTAGCGCTTCTTTTTTGCCGAATTGTGCAAAATTTTCTTCCGCTAAGAACTCAAGATCTTTAAGGCGTTTGATTGAAGCTTTAATAGTTTTGTAATTAGTCATCATGCCACCTAACCAGCGGTGATTAACGTATGGCATACCACAACGGATCGCCTCTTCTTTCATGATGTCACTTGCCGCTCTTTTTGTGCCAACAAATAAGATTGAACGACCAGCAGCAGCAGTTTTGCTTGCGAAGTTAAGCACATCATTAAACATTGGAAGCGTTGCTTCTAGGTTGATTATATGAACACCGTTACGAGTGCCGTATATGTAGCGCTCCATTTTTGGGTGCCAAAAACGAGAACGGTGACCAAAGTGTACACCAGCCTCTAACATTTTTTTCATGGACGTTTTTGCCATAATATTTTCTCCGGGGTTAATAAAGAATGCTGACTATGTGCCAACTTCTTTCTTCCACAGCTCCTACTAGCCAACTCTTTATCTTTAATGGGCCTTGGCCAATTTTGTAAAGAGCACCCTGACTAATATGCCAAGCTGTGTGATACATTAAAATAAGTTGGGCGCCCATTGTCTTAACTGAACGCCCAAGCCTAACTTTTTGATTTTTTATTGCCCAAGGGCAAGTAAAATCGTAAAACGCATAATTATACCGTAGCGATATTGATACTACAAGCCTATACGCCAGTTAATCGCTATGCTTTGTCTAACTCCGAACGCATCGCATCGATAGTTGACTTATAGTCATCGGTGTTAAAAATAGCAGAACCCGCAACAAATGTGTCCGCGCCAGCTTTAGCAATTTCTTGAATGTTGTCGATTTTGACACCACCATCAATTTCTAGACGAATGTCCAGCCCTCTGTCGTCAATCATTTTACGCACTGTACGTAACTTGTCCAGTGACGAGTTAATGAAAGACTGGCCACCAAAGCCAGGATTAACAGACATTAGTAAGATCATGTCTAGCTGGTCTATGACATGTTCAAGATGAGACAATGAAGTGGCCGGATTAAACACTAAACCTGCTTTACAACCGTTCGCTTTAATTAGGCCAATCGTACCATCAATATGATCAGAAGCTTCTGGATGAAAGGTAATGTAGGTAGCGCCCGCAGAGGCAAAATCAGGAATCAGTCTATCTACTGGCTTAACCATTAAATGCACATCAATAGGCGCCGTTACACCGTGGTTTCGTAATGCTTCACATACCAATGGACCAATAGTTAGATTGGGTACGAAGTGATTGTCCATTACGTCAAAATGTACAATATCTGCACCATCACGCAGGACATTGTCAACCTCTTCACCCAATCTGGCAAAGTCAGCGGATAAGATAGAAGGCGCGATAAAATTAGATTGTTTCATTTTTTTTCTCCGGTTTTTAAAACTAAATTATATTAAGGTTATTCATTAAATGTTAATAGACTTGTCCCTGTCATTTCATCAGGTTGTTCGACGTCCATCATTGCTAAAAGCGTTGGTGCGATGTCAGACAGTGAACCTACACCGGGCTCGGCAATTGAGGCGGATCGATCACTAACAAAAAGTAACGGCACCAAATTGCTGGTGTGCGCAGTGTGTGCTTCTCCAGTTTCAGGATTAACCATTTGCTCGACATTACCATGATCAGCGGTAATCAGCATTTCAGCACCATCAATTGCATGCATAGCTTCATAGACGATGCCCAAACAAGCATCCACCGCTTCAACAGCTTTAATGGCAGCATCTAGTTTGCCAGAATGGCCGACCATATCGGTATTGGCAAAGTTGCAAATAATCAAATCATATTTCTGACTTTCGATGTGTGCAACCAGTTCATCTGTTAGTTCAAAGGCGCTCATTTCTGGCTGTAAGTCATAAGTAGCCACATCTGGCGATGGAATTAAGACTCGGTCTTCTCCGTAAAAAGGGTGTTCAACGCCACCGTTGAGGAAGAAAGTCACATGGGCGTATTTTTCAGTTTCGGCAATTCTGAGTTGAGTCATGCCTAAGTTAGATAAGTATTTACCCAGCACATTGTTCAGTTTGGAGGATGGGTAGGCTACCGGAAGATTGAAGGCTTTTTTATACTGGGTAAGACAAATAAATTGAGTGGGGACAAATGTTCCACGTGAAAAACCTTGGAAGTTTTCATCAGTAAATGCCTGGGTGATTTGTCGAGCACGATCAGCACGATAATTCATAAAGATTAGCACATCGCCTTTGTTAATTTTTCTAGGTACTTTAATCGAAGTAGACTGAATAAACTCATCAGTTTCACCACGTTCATAAGCCATATCTACGGCCTCAATTGCCGTTTTTGCCAAGAACTTTGCCTTGCCTTTGGCGAGCAGCTCGTAAGCGCAACGCAATCGAGCCCAGCGATTGTCACGATCCATAGAGAAATATCGGCCAATAACACTGGCAATCTCACCTATACCTAGTTCGCTAATTTTGTCTTCTAGTGCTTGAATATACTTTATGGCACTTTTTGGTGCACAGTCTCTACCGTCGGTGAATAAGTGTAAATAGACTTCCTTGCAGTCACTCTTTTTGGTCATCTCTAACATGGCGTGAATTTGCTCTTCATGCGAGTGCACCCCGCCATCAGACAACAAGCCCATAATATGAACCGCTTTGTTGTTGTCATTAGCGTATTCAAGGGAATTTTTCAAAATCTGGTTTCTAAAGAAATCACCATTTTCGATTTCACTGTGAATACGAGTGAAGTCTTGCTTAACAACACGACCAGCGCCTAGGTTTAAGTGTCCTACTTCTGAATTACCCATTTGTTCGCCAGGCAAGCCCACTTTTTTGCCGCTGGTGCTAATTAAAGAGTGCGGGAATTGCTCGTTAAGCTTATCCCATACTGGGATATTGGCTAGTGCAACGGCGTTATTTTCAGTCACCTCAGAGTGACCCCAGCCATCAAGAATAATTAATAATTTTGTTTGTTTTTTAGAGAGCATTGACCTAAAATTGTTATCGGTTAAACATTAAATAAGAAGTGTACCACATCACCATCATGGACGATATACTCCTTGCCTTCTGAGCGTAGCTTTCCAGCTTCCTTAGCGCCTTTTTCACCGCCATATTCAATAAAGTCATCAAACGCGATGGTTTCAGCACGAATAAAGCCCTTTTCAAAGTCACCATGAATTTTACCTGCAGCTTGAGGCGCACTATCGCCAATATTAATAGTCCAAGCACGCACTTCTTGAACGCCAGCAGTAAAGTAAGTTTGTAGGCCTAATAGGGTATAGCCAGTTTTAATCAGTCGATCAAGGCCAGATTCGCTTTGTCCCATTTCCGATAGGAACTCTTGCTTCTCATCTGCTTC
>DTVJ01000194.1 GCA_012963565.1 Piscirickettsiaceae bacterium | reverse complement strand
GAGCCAATACTACTTAGCAGCAGATACAATCAATATTCAAAAATCTAGCAAAACTTCAACCGCCAGTGGTAATGTCAAATTCCAAGATGGTGAATTGATGTTTACAGGTGACAAAGCCATTGTTAACAAACAAGACGATATAATCTACACCACCTTAGAGCAAGTTAAGTTCCACTATCCAGATTCTAAAATTAACGGCCAAGCGCAAAAAGTTACTAATAATGGCACAGAGCAAGTATTCAGTTCAGCCAGTTATAGTTTATGTCCATTAGGTAATACCGATTGGCGCATGAAAGCCGACCAAATCACGCTTAATTCAACTACTAATAAAGGTGTTGCAGAGGATGTCACAGTAGAGTTTTTAGGTGTACCAATTTTCTACTCACCTTATCATGAATGGGTATTAGAAGGAAGAGGCTCAGGCTTCTTGTCTCCAAGTTTTGCTAGTTATGATGAGTCAGTGGCTAATAAAGATAACAACTATCAAATTAAAATTCCTTATTATTTTAATATTGCACCTGATCGCGATTTCTTGCTAACGCTCAACCATCTATCTAGTCGAGGTAGTGTCGTAGAGGGTATCTATCGACAACTTATCTCTGAAACTAGCTATTGGCGAGATGGTCGATTTGAGATCGAAGGTCATTATTTAAATGAAGATGATATTACCAAAAATAAACGTTGGTTGCTTAACTCAAAACTCAATCTATCAGTCGACGATAAAACAAATATAAATGTGATGGCTAATCGAGTGTCGGATGTTAATTACTTTAAAGACATTTCTCATAATAATACTTCTGTATCGTCCTTGTATTCTCAAGTTGATGCTTCTTATGCAGATGTTGATCGTAATTTAGAATTGTCTCTATTTGCTGAAAATGAACAACTGATTAATAGTGGCAGTGAAGACTACACGCGCGCACCTGAGTTATCTATTTCTAAAGGTTTTGAAGGCTTAGATGGTCGACATATTAACCTATCACTGGTTAGCACTAAATTTGCACACAACGATTCTAGCAAAACAACAGGTGTACGTACACACGTACAAGCGAACCTCAAACGATTAATATCGACAGATTCTTACTCATTAACACCCAGTCTTAACCTATCAACAACTAATTACGCTTTAGATAATACTGGTAATCAAAGTCGTAGTATTGGTAGTGTTAATGTGGATTCTAAACTATTCTCAGAAAGAGAGGTTTCTTTATTTGGCACAGACTTAATACAAACCCTAACGCCGAGACTGGCTTATAGTTACACACCTAAGGAAAATCAAAGTGCCTTGCCAAGCTTTGATTCAGTGGATAAAAACGATTCATATGAAGGTCTATTTTCTGGTCAAAAATTTACCGGTATTGATAGAATCAGTAACGCTAACAGCTTTACCTTTGGACTTGAATCTGACTTTATTGAT
>DTVJ01000193.1 GCA_012963565.1 Piscirickettsiaceae bacterium | reverse complement strand
GAGGTTTATACGAAGCCTATGCTATCGATCAAAGTGCTTATCGTGATTGGGGTACGTTCAATGAGCTTAACAAGATGAACGCAGAGCGTATTTTCAAGCAAATGGAGTTTGAATAGCGTCTAAATTCTTTTAGTAAACTTAAGTACATGAAACATTTTTTGTTAGTTTTCTTTTTCTTTATTAACACCTCCGCGCATAGTGCATTGGTTGATGGTGATAAGATGCTTGAAACTGTTAACAAAGAGATTGTTAATATTGATACTCAGCAACTCAAAGAGATACTTGATAAAGACCCGTATACTGTTTTGATTGATGTTCGCACCCGAGATGAAATTGTACAATTTGGCACTATTCATCGTGGACAAAATAAACATGTTCCTAGAGGATTTTTAGAGTTTCAAATAGGTGAGCATGCCGTTAGTGAAGATACACCTATTATTGTTTATTGCGACCAAAGTAGACGATCCCCTTTGGCAGCAAAAGCATTGATGAATATGGGTTATACCAATGTTAAGAATTATTCTGATGGATTTACCAGGTGGAAAGAGGCTGGCTTACCTTATACAATAAGTGATAAAGCACCTGAGAATGCCCTATATTCAAATCCAGTTGAAATTATTAAGGGTGTTTATTCTGCAATCGGCGCAACACAGCCTGCCAGCTATGAAAACTCTGGACATAATAACAACCTATCTTTTATTGTTGCTGATGATGCGGTGGTTGTTTTCAATGCTGGAGGTAGTTACCTACTAGCAAAAACCATGCATGATAAGATTAAGGAAATAACCAATTTACCTGTTAAGTATGTGGTGTTAGAGAATGCACAAGGTCATGCCATGTTAGGTTCTAATTATTGGAAAGAGCAGGGCGCCGTTATTATTGCGCATGAGCACGCTGCCAAGATTATTAAAAAAAGAAAAGAAGATATCTTTGATCGCGCATACCGTCGTTTAAAAGACAAGATGTACAAAACAAAGGTTGTTATGCCTGACCAAACCTTTGAAGATCACCTAGCGCTAGATGTGGCAGGAAGAAAGATAGAATTGTTACACTTGGGCCCTTCACATGGGCCGGCAGATATACAACTCTGGATGCCAGAAGAACGACTATTAATATCGGGTGATTTGGCTTTTAATGTTCGAGTATTGCCAATTCTTGATCATACTGATATTAGGGGCTGGGTTGAGACGTGGGATAAATTAGAAGCACTAAATGCGAGCGTGATTATTCCTGGTCATGGTGGCCCTACAGATATTAAAACTGTGACCAAATTTACCAAAGATTATTTGGTTTACATGTTGACAGAGGTGGAAAAAGTGATTGATAATGACGGCGAGTTGATTGACGCTTATAAAATTGATGTCAGTCGCTTTATACAATGGGATACGTTTAATGAATTGTCAAAACGTAATGCTGAGAGAAT
>DTVJ01000192.1 GCA_012963565.1 Piscirickettsiaceae bacterium | reverse complement strand
TCTACATTCTATTGGATTTACTCTTGAAGAGTCCACAAGAATAAAGACATATAAAGGTGAAGGTTGCGATGAGTGCAACGGACGTGGAACTAAAGGTAGAAGAGGAATCTATGAAGTTTTAAAAATTACCGATAGAATTCAACAAGCTATTTTAGATAATGCTTCTGTATTTGAAATTGAGAAGATTGCTGAAGAAGAGGGGTTTGTTACTATGAAAGATTGTGCGAGAGGCCACCTTCAGGCTGGTGATATTAGTTTTGAAGAGTTCCATCGTGTGATGATTGCTTAAGGTATGCCAAAATTTGTCTGGAAAGGAATTAAGAGTGGTGCCTATAAGGAAGGCACCATTGAGGCAAAAAATGAGCATGAAGCCACTTATTTAGTTCGAAAAAATCATATTATTATCTATTCAGTAAAGAGCCTAGAAAAGAAAAAAAGCACAAAAAGTATTTTTGTAAATTTTCTACCAAATGAAGAGTCTCAGAGGAATATTAAACAAAAAGATGTTTTAGTATTTACTAAGAAATTAGCAACCATGGTGAAAGCAGGCCTCCCTGTTGTAGATACATTAGCTTTGCTTAGCAATCAAATGGAAAATAAAGCATTTAAGAAGGTTTTAAAACATATACATCGTGATATTGAGAGTGGTAATTCCGTATCTGTTGCTTTTTCAAAATATGACAAACTATTTGGCAATATTTATGTCAACCTTGTAAAAGCAGGGGAGGCTAGTGGCAAGTTAGATAGTTTTCTTTCCAAGTTAGTAGAAAATTTAGAAAAAACTGCCAAAATTAGAGCAAATATTAAAAGTGCTTTATTCTATCCCATCATTTTATTGGTGGTTTCATTGGCAGTTATTGCAATTATGCTCATTTATGTAGTGCCAATTTTTGTTGACTTATTTGCATCAGTAGGCGGAGAACTTCCAGCATTAACACAAATGATTATGTCGACTAGTGATTATGTGCGCGATCCAATGCGCGGCGGTATTACTTTTGTTGCAATAGTTGCTGCCTTATACGGTGTTAGAAAACAAATTCAAACGAACTACAATTTACGTCGAAAGTATCATCGATTATTACTTAAGTTTCCCTTGGTAGGTGATTTAATTATTAAATCTGGGCTTTCAAAAATTGGCATGATTCTTGGTAATTTATCGGCTGCTGGCGTACCTTTAATTGAAGCGTTAGAGATTTCCACCACATCAACTGACAATATCCCATTAACAGAGGCAATGAACAATGTGAAACTGGGTGTATTTTCAGGTAGTCCACTTTCTGAATTATTTGAAAAAGAAGAGATAATTCCTTCAACTTTTGCTCAAATGATTAAAGTGGGTGAGGAAACAGGCAACATGGAAGAGATGTTTGAGTCTATTTCTGGTTATTATCAAGAAGAACTAGACAGCGCAGTACAAAGACTAACATC
>DTVJ01000191.1 GCA_012963565.1 Piscirickettsiaceae bacterium | reverse complement strand
GCGGCAATGAGCAATATGCAGTCAGCACCCATGACTCTGGCCTCTAATACTTGATAAGGATCGATAATAAATTCTTTGCGCAATACTGGCAAAGATACTGCTTTTCGAACATCAATTAAATATTGATTATCACCTTGAAAGAAATCTTTATCGGTCAGAACCGATAGGCAGGCTGCGCCGGATGCTTCGTAGCTTTTAGCAATTTCTACAGGGTTGAAATTTTCTCTAAGAACGCCTTTAGACGGCGAAGCTTTTTTTATCTCTGCAATAATTGCATTTTGTTTTAAATCCACCTTATCTTTCAATGCTTGGTAAAAATCACGTGTTTCACGATTATCATAGGCTTCTTTCATCATCTTGTCGAAAGAGATATTATTTTTGCACTCAATGATTTCTTGCTCTTTACGGGCAATAATTTTTTTTAGAATATCTGGTGTATTTGTCATGATTAAGCATTTTAAATGAATTGTTTAACTTATAATTAAACTTTAAATTTTTAAGCGTGATAAAACTATGAAATTATTAGACTTTGAGGCGGGTATTGACCATCCATTTTTTTTGATTGCAGGACCTTGTGTGATTGAATCTGAAGCATTGGCTTTAGAAACAGCAGCTTACTTAAAGCAAGTAACAGATGACTTGGGTATTAATTTTATTTATAAGTCTTCTTATGATAAGGCCAACCGTACCAGTACTAGCAGTTTTAGAGGTCTGGGTATTGCAGAAGGTTTGAGAATTTTGCAAAAAGTAAAAGATGAGGTGGGTGTTCCTGTACTGACTGATGTGCATGAAGATACACCGCTTGATGAGGTGGCTTCGGTGGTTGATATGATGCAAACCCCAGCATTTTTGGTGCGTCAAACTAACTTTATTCAAAATGTATGTAAGCAAGGCATTCCTGTAAATATTAAGAAAGGTCAATTCCAAGCGCCTTGGGATATGGGTAATGTTGTTGATAAGGCCCATGAGACAGGTAATAAGCAAGTTACCATTTGCGATCGCGGTACTTCGTTTGGTTACAATACCTTAATTTCTGATATGCGTGGCTTATCAACCATGCGCTCTACTGGTTGTCCTATCGTATTTGATGCAACTCACTCTGTGCAGCAGCCTGGCGGGCAAGGCGGCACCTCGGGCGGTCAAAGAGAAATGGTACCTGTGGTAGCTAGAGCTGCAGCTGCAGTTGGCGTGTCAGGATTTTTTATGGAAACACATCCAGATCCATCAGCTGCACTGAGTGATGGTCCTAATATGATTCCAATTGACAAAATGGGCGAGCTGTTAAAAGTATTACAAGATTTGGACAATATTACTAAACAAAATGGATTTTTAGAGGAAAAATTAGCATGATACGTATTGCGGTCGTTGGTGCTTCAGGGCGTATGGGACAAACCATTATTGAGGCTATCGATCAATCAGATAAAGTAAGTTTAGGTGTAACTC
>DTVJ01000190.1 GCA_012963565.1 Piscirickettsiaceae bacterium | reverse complement strand
GCATGAAACGTACTTGCCCTCTACAACATCATGATTGTATGAATCTTATTAAGGCCGTTGATGTATTAACTGCAGTTAGTCGTATCAAGTTACAACATGTTGATTAGTACAGATGCCTCAATTTTTGAAATAGAACCCAAAGAAGTTGTCTATCCAAATAGTCGTGATGATTTAGTCAAAACTATTCGTCAATTATTATTTAAAAACCAACACTTTACGATGCGTGCAGGTGGTACATCGATAGGTGGCCAAGCGATTGGTAGTGGTGTATTGGTTGACATATCAAAGCATCTTACCAAGATAATTAATTTTTCAGAAGAAGATCGAGAGGTGATTGTTGAGCCTGGCGTTATACAGGATGATTTAAATAATTTTCTTAAGCCGTACAACCTAAAGTTCGCACCAGATACTTCAACCTCAAACAGGGCAATGGTTGGTGGCATGATTGGTAACAATTCATGTGGTGCATATTCTGTATTTTATGGCACAACTAGAGAACATGTTAAATCTGTGGAAGTGGTTTTGTCAGATGGTAGTCTGGTTGAATTTAAAGAGTTAAATGAAGTAGAGTTAGATAAAAAACTAACCCTAAAGACACTGGAAGGTGATATTTACAGGTTTATTATTAATCTTTTAAATAAAAATAAACAGCAAATCTTAGATGCATTTCCAGATGAAAGTTTAATCAGAAGAAACACAGGTTACGCTCTAGATGAACTGATTAGAAAATATCTACTAGATAATATAAAAGGTAAAAAATTCAGCCTAGTTCCACTTATTTGTGGTTCGGAAGGTACGCTAGGTGTTATTGTTAATGCAACGCTAAATTTAGTCGATTTACCCAAACATAAAGGCCTAATGGTTGCTCATTTTTCTTCAGATGAAGACTCTTTGAGCTTAGTTGAGAGACTGTTAGATTTACAGCCAGCTGCCGTTGAATATATTGACAAGCCAACACTTGATGCAAGCAAAAGCAATGCATTACAAAAGAAAAATAGAGTGTGGATTAATAAAGATCCACAGTCAGTGCTCATTATTGAATTCTTTTCAAACACTAAAAAAGAATTAAATGAAAAACTTGTAAGTTGTAGGAAATGGCTCTTGTCAAACAATGCGTATCATGTTGGTATCGTAAACAGCGAAGATTACCCCAAAGTTTGGGAGGTGCGTAAAGCCGGCCTTGGATTACTGATGGGTAAGGTTGGTGCAAAAAAAGCCATTGCCATTATTGAGGATGTAGCAGTACCACTCAAATTTTTATATTCATACTATCAAGAAATTAAGACCTTAATGCAATTTTATGATGTTGAAGCGGTCTATTATGGCCATGCTTCCGCAGGGTTAATTCATGTCAGGCCTTTGCTTGATTTATCAAGTGATATCGATCGTGAGAAGGCAAAAAATATCTCGCTAAAAGTCTCTAAAATTGTAAAAAAATACAGGG
>DTVJ01000189.1 GCA_012963565.1 Piscirickettsiaceae bacterium | reverse complement strand
AGCAGTAGCACTTGATGCCGCCGTTGCTGCTGATGTTGTATGCGTTCCAGCTGCAAAAGCAGTCTGAGTTCCAGAACTTCCATCTGTGTAACAGTAATTACCGGTTGAGGCACTCAATGCATAGCCTTTAATAGTAAATGTCCTGTCAATGGTGCTTCTCATGTGCGAATAGGTAACGCCCATTGGAGGTAGTGCCATGGTTGATGCATAAGAACCTACTGACGCACCAACTGCCGCACTGGCAATATCCATCGCAGCTGTTTTTGTCACTAATGTGTGGGCTGTAGAGCATGATGAGTCAGTACAAAGTTCAACTTTTTTTACCGTTACTGTGTATTGCGTCGCTGGACCTGTACGTGTATCGCCATTATCAGCAAAAACTACCGATGTTAGTATAGACCCAACAATTAAAACTACAAATTGACTTATTTTTTTATTTAACATTAATCAGTCCTCGACATTGAAATACCGCCAAACTCAACAATAATCTTATTGCTACGTTCAACTTTAGTTAACATTTTATTTTTCATATTCTCACCATCTTGATATGCAACTGTTGCAATTGCAGAATCAGATAAAGATGCATGATCGCCATTTGGACCAAAAACGTAAGTCAACTTACCGTAATTCTCAGGATTCATATAATTATCATCTTGCTTGCCAATTTCTAGTTTGGCATTAGGTGTTAAATATGCTTCTACACCATAATAACTACCATCTACATCAGCTTGATTTGTTCTGTCCCAGCGATATTTTTTTGCTACTAATGTGGCCCAAGGTAAGTAAGGCAGTTGGCCTTTAAAAATTGCATCATAACCATCTAATGCTTCTTCATCAGTACCCTTTACACTCTGTTTGTCGCTAAGAGCCAAATATTTGTTTACATTGAACTCAACATTTGAGCGTTTGTACTCACCACCAATACTGTAACGTCTATGCAAACTACTAAATTCATAATCATAAAACAAATTAATACCTGCAATAGCCTTCTCGTCATCTAACAACCAGCGATTACCCAGTCCAATATTTAGTGTCGTACGCCTATCACCACTTTGATCATAAGAACCTAGAGACCCTTGCCAAAATAATCTTGTATTGTCATCTGCTAATGGAGTTATTGGTTGAGTAGTAACAATAGAAATATCACTCTCGTCACCTTTAACCTTTCTAATAGAAATTTCAGTATTGCCTTCACCAAACTTATTAGCAAAATCATTAAGTGATTTATTAATTAATGATTCTGTCGCATTAATTGCGTTATTTTTTAAGCTATTAACAACTACGCTAGCTGTTTGTGCATTAGCCGTGAATGATAAACCTAAGGCTAATGCTACCGCAGCACTAAGTGCCGTAGTTTTTATTTTCTTACTCATAAATTTCCCTTTCTTATTTATGGTTCATTTTAAATTATAACACAACTATCTATCAAAATAATTTAGCTCAAGT
>DTVJ01000188.1:14271-20651 GCA_012963565.1 Piscirickettsiaceae bacterium | reverse complement strand
TACACGTCGGCCATGAAAAAATCATCTCTCGTCTGGTAGAAAAATCTAAAGAACTAGGCTTGCCTTCTGTGTTGATTTCATTCATGCCAACACCGCAGTGTTTTTTTGGTCACGAACAAGCGACACTTAGTAACTTTAAAGAAAAACACCGTCTGCTGGCATGCTTAGGGCTAGATGAACATTTGTTGATCCACTTTAATCAAACTTTTTCTGAGCTCGAGGCCAGAGACTTTGTTGAGCAAGTCTTGTTGGGTAAGCTCAACATGAAACACTGTCTCGTTGGTGACGACTTTCGTTTCGGAAAAGACCGGCAGGGCGACTTCAGCCTATTAAAAAATTTATCACGAATCAATGAATTTAGTGTGGAAAATACCCAAAGCGTGCTTTGTAACGATTGTCGTGCTAGCAGTTCAGAGGTTCGAACGTTTCTCAGCACTGGTGATCTGAATGCAGCTGCACAAATGCTAGGGCGCGAGTTTTCAATATCGGGCAAAATCATTCATGGGCAAAAAAAAGGGCGGTCCATCGGCTTTCCAACCATCAATATCCCCATTAAACGCAAGATTAGCCCAGTTTTGGGTGTGTTTGCAACCAATGTTGAAATTGAAGGCGACACATACCAGGGCGTATGTAATATAGGTAATCGTCCTACGGTCAATGGCAAAAAAACGCTACTCGAGGTGTATTTATTTAATTTTGACCGTGATGTTTACGGCTTAGAAGCTAAGGTGACCTTTAAACATAAGATCAGAGATGAAAAAAAGTTTGGTAGTTTTGAAGCACTAAAACAACAGATTGATCTCGACACACAAAATGCCAAAACTTACTTTAAGTCTTAGCCTCCAACTTCCAGCCCAGCATTTTTCCTGCCATAAACGGCACAATGCTTGAATCAGCAAACGGGTAACTATCTGGCACAATCCAGTTTTGTTTCTTCAAAATAATGGTATCGGCATTGTGTGGTAAGCCATAAAAATCAGCGCCAAACTTTGAAGCAAACCCTTCTAATCTATCCAATGCGTTTTGTGCCTCAAAAACACTAGCATATAACTCAATCGCACAGTGTGCGCTTAAAATACCAGCACAGCCACAACTAGACTCCTTATCGGCTTTTGCGTGTGGAGCAGAATCAGTGCCTAAGAAAAACTTAGCATTACCACTGGTAGCTGCTGTTAATAATGCTCTTTGGTGCGGATTTTCTCGTTTTAAAATCGGCAAACAAAAATAATGCGGCTTAATGCCACCAACCAACATATCATTACGATTAGCCAATAAATGGTGCGGAGTAATGGTAGCAGCAATGTTGTTACTACTTGACAATACAAAATCAACTGCGTCTTTTGTAGTGATGTGTTCAAACACTATTTTCAAATCAGGAAAATCTTTAACGACCTTGGTTAATACTTGATCAATAAACACGGCTTCACGATCAAAAATGTCAATCGATGGGTCAGTCACTTCTCCATGTACCAATAACAGCATACCCAATTTTTGCATGGTTTCTAACGCCGGATAAATATTGGCAATATCTGTCACGCCACTGTCTGAATTGGTGGTGGCTCCTGCAGGATACAACTTAGCCGCTACTATCAAGCCATCGTCAATTGCCTCTTGAATTTGGTCTGGTGTCGTGTTGTCAGTTAAATACAATACCATGAGCGGGGTGAAGTTGGTGTCGGTCGGCAGGGCCGCCATAATCTCTTGTTGGTAATTCTTAGCTTGAGCTGCGCTACTCACCGGTGGTGTCAGGTTTGGCATAATAATAGCTCTACCCATTTGCGCTGCCGTCATGCCAATCACTGATTTTAGTGCCTCACCTGAACGCACGTGCAAATGCCAATCGTCTGGTCGAATAATCTCAAGATGTTGCATTAACACCTCCTGCACTACACACTGCGCCCAACACTCTAGCGCCTTTGGCGCCTGTCACTGATGGCAGATTTGAAGTTCTTCCTTCTAAGGTTTGCTTGGCGAAAAAACCAAAAGCAGCAGCCTCAACATAATCAACATGTATACCAAGATCATTAGTAGTTGCTATCTCGCTGTGCTGATTTAAATAAGCCAAACGCTCAGCTAAAAACAAATTATGAACGCCACCACCACACAAATAAACCTCTGCGCCTTTGCTGATGTGTTTGCTAATACTCATGGCTGTTAATTCTACCAAAGTTCTTTGCACATCGACATCAGTCTCATCACCGGTTAAATAAGGTTCGAGCCATTCTAGATTGAAATACTCAGGCCCTGTGCTCTTCGGTGCGCACTTTTGAAAGTAATCATCGGCCAATAAAGCCGTTAATAGATGCTCATCAACCAAGCCAGACCGCGCCCAAATACCGTCTCTATCATAATCTAGCTGTTTAGATTTTTTGACCCAATTATCCAATAAGGTATTAGCAGGTCCGGTATCAAAACCTGTGACAACACCTGAAGCAACTTGCGTAAGGTTGGCAATGCCGCCCAAATTAACCACCACACCGTCTTTGCCCTTTAACATGTGCTGGTGGTAAGCGGGTGTCAATGGCGCACCTTGGCCCGAAGCAGCGACATCATTCATACGAAAGTCACTCACGACTGCAATACCAGTGCGTTCAGCAATCAGTGCGCCGTGCCCAATCTGCATAGAGTATTTGCCACCTTGATGAAAAATGGTTTGGCCGTGAGAGCCAATCGCTTTAATGTCTGTAGCTGAGACATTTGAAGCTGCCAATAAGTCATTAACCGCATCGGAAAAAAATTGCGCTACTTGTACATCAATATCAGCCAAATTTTTTAAACTAGTTTGTCCGGTTTGGGTTAGTGTGCGTAGCTGTTGCTTTAATTCGTCTGTATAGGGTAAGCAAGTTTGTGCCAATAACTTAGTAGCGTTTGTGTCAATAATGACCGCATCAACACCATCTAAACTGGTGCCAGACATTAAGCCAATATAGAGGCTAGCCATGGCAATTTTTGTATTTTTTACCAGAACCACAAGGACACGGTTCGTTGCGGCCAACCTTTTCTTCTTCCCTTTGGTAGGTTTCTTGCCCAACCGCCTCAACTTCGTAATCATCTACGCCTGGTGTGCCAAGGTCTTCATGCTGCGCCTCGGCGCCTTCGTTGTTTTGCTGTTCAACTTCATCAGCGTTGGTATCTTCATTAATAGTCACACTGGATAGTGATTTAACAATTTCAATATTGATGGTATCTAAGAGCGCCTCAAACATAGCGAAAGATTCACGCTTATATTCTTGGGTCGGGTTCTTTTGCGCATAACCACGCAAATTAACACTTTGACGTAAGTAATCCATTGCCGCTAAATGCTCTTTCCAAAAATGATCTAGCGTTTGTAACATGACTGCTTTTTCAAAACCACGCATTGATTCTGAGCCCACGATTTCTTCTTTATGGTCGCAAATCGCACTCAGGCCTTGAATTATTCTACTCTCGAGCTCATCAACATCGACGCCTTCATCCAACCACTGTTTTAGGGGGAATTCTGCCGAATAATCTGCTCTTAAAGCATTAACTAGACCCTCAACATCCCAATCTTCTTCAGCTTGTTCGGTTGAAATATAACCAGCAAACAAATCACCAATCACTTCTTCACGGATGGCGATAAATCGATCTTGCACGTCGTCAACACTCATCAGCTCATCACGTAATTGATAAATAACTTTTCGCTGATCATTGGCAACGTCATCATATTCCAAGAGGTGTTTACGTGCGTCGTAGTTCATGCCTTCAACTTTTTTCTGTGCATTTTCAATCGCACGATTGACCATTTTATGTTCAATGGCCTCGCCTTTTTCCATACCTAATCGTTGCATCATGGCTGCCATTTTTTCACTGGCAAAAATACGCATTAAGTTGTCTTCAAGCGATAAGTAAAAACGCGTTGAACCGACATCTCCCTGACGACCAGAGCGTCCACGAAGCTGGTTGTCTACTCGGCGTGATTCATTACGCTCAGTGCCTACAATATGTAAGCCGCCTGCTTTAATAACATCTTCGTGCTTCTCTTGCCATGCTGATTTTTGTTTGTCATTAGCATCTTCTGACAATTTACCACCTAATACAATGTCCGTACCACGGCCCGCCATATTAGTAGCAATCGTCACTGAGCCTAACGCGCCGGCATTGGCGACAATTTGTGCTTCACGCTCGTGCTGTTTGGCATTTAATACCTCGTGTTTAATCTTCTTGCCATCAAGCAAGCTAGAGATCAATTCAGAATTTTCAATACTGCTTGTACCCACCAATACTGGTTGGCCAGTTTTTTGACAATTCGCCACATCAAGGGCGATGGCTTCAAATTTTTCCTCAGTGGTCAGATAAATTTGGTCTGACATATCGTCACGAGTAGAAGGTTTGTTAGGCGGAATAACCAGAGTCTCGAGGCCATAAATATCTTGGAACTCTACCGCCTCAGTATCGGCCGTACCAGTCATGCCAGAAAGAGTTGTGTACAGTCTAAAATAATTTTGAAAGGTAATAGAGGCCAAGGTTTGATTTTCTTTTTTAATACTAACCCCTTCTTTGGCTTCAATTGCTTGATGCAGGCCTTCTGACCAACGACGTCCAGGCATGGTTCTGCCGGTGAATTCGTCAACAATAACCACTTCATCGTCTTGAACAATATAATCTACATCGTTTTGGAACAGAATGTGTGCACGAAGCGCTGAATTAATGTGCTGCATAAGTTGGATATTGCCAGCATCATACAGGCTTGCACCTTCTGGCAAGGCGCCCGCCCCAATCAGTAAGCCTTCTGCTTTGGCATGGCCATCATCCGTTAAAAACACTTGCTTGTGTTTTTCATCAACGGTATAGTCACCCGCTTCTTCAATCACTACTTCTTTACCTTCGCCACTTTCGGTTTGCTTGGTAAAATTAGGAATCATTGTATTGATAGCCTGATAGACCGCAGAATAATCATCAGCCGGGCCGGAAATAATCAATGGTGTTCTGGCCTCATCAATTAAAATCGAGTCCACCTCATCCACAACGGCAAAATTTAGCTCGCGCTGTACTTTTTGCTCAGTGGTAAAAGCCATATTGTCTCTTAAGTAATCAAAGCCCAACTCATTATTGGTTGCATAGACAATGTCGCAGGCATAAGCCGCTTGTTTTTCTTCTGGTGGCATGTTGGAAGTAATGATGCCAACGCTTAAGCCTAAGAAGTTAAAAATCTTGCCCATCCACTGAGCATCACGAGTTGCAAGATAGTCATTCACAGTAACCACGTGAACACCTTTACCGCTCAGTGCATTTAAATAAGCGGGCAATGTGGCCACCAGGGTTTTACCCTCACCAGTACCCATTTCTGCAATGTTGCCATCGTTAAGCACCATACCACCAATCAACTGTACGTCATGGTGTCTAAGCCCTAAAACCCTAACGCTCGCCTCTCGAATAACAGCAAACACCTCTGGCAATAACGAATCTAAGGTTTCTTGTTGTTTAAGCTGCTCTTGAAAAAATTGTGTTTTAGCCCCTAGCTCTTTGTCGCTTAAAGACTGTAAGCCAGACTCAAGGTCGTTAATCTGTGTAACGATTTTATATAGTTTTTTTATTAAGCGGTCATTGCGAGAGCCGACAATCTTAGCGACAACTTTATTTATAATGCTCATTAGTATCTATAAAACGTAATTTTAAAAATGGCTCTATTTTCGCACAGATGTTATGACACTTATAGCTCTTTACCGAGTCGTTTTTTGAATTTAGCCATCAATATTTAGCTATCAACCTACATGCGGACACCAAACGACAAACCAATAAACGTTGCAAACTTTAACCCTAAGGGTAAATTAGGCTTGCTGTTTGCTCAGGCTAGGGCATTTAATCAACTAAACGATCAGCTATCTGAGTTTCTGCCTGATGCTTTTAAAACGTTGTCATTGTGCGCAATTAAGGGCAACACAGCCACTTTTGTTACACATAATCAGGCTGTGGCTTTTCGCGCGCAAAAACAACATGAAATGTTGTTGGGCGTTCTAAAAAAACTAGACGCGCTTGCAGACATACAAGAAATAGTTATAAAAGTCGACCTAAAAGAATATTAGGGCAATTAATTATTATATAAAGCTTATATAGATTATAATTATTGCGTTTTTGTTATCTAAAATAAAAACCCATATTCACATATAAAAGGACAGTAATCTTATGTCAGAACAAGAAATAGACCTCAAGAAAAGGCGCTTTCTAACTAACGCTACAAGCGTGGTTGGTGCGGTTGGCGTTGGCTTTGTAGCGTGGCCATTTTTATCATCATGGATGCCTTCAGCAAGAGCAAAAGCTGCTGGCGCACCGGTTGATGTTGATATCAGCAAATTAGATGCTGGTCAATTAGTTCGCGTACTTTGGAGAAAAAAGCCCGTTTGGATTTTCAAACGCGACGC
>DTVJ01000188.1:0-14171 GCA_012963565.1 Piscirickettsiaceae bacterium | reverse complement strand
TGTCATGGTTCAAAGTTTGACTTGGCAGGTCGTGTTTATGCAGGCGTGCCGGCACCAACGAACTTGGTGATTCCGCCGTATCATTTTATTTCTGATTCGTTAATTCGAATTGGTGTTGACCCAAAAGCATCTTAGGAGGAAATCATGGACAATAACAAAAGCTGGATTGATCAAAGATTTCCACTCACTAAAGTTTGGAACGAACACTTAGCCGAATACTACACTCCAAGAAATTTTAATTTCTGGTACTTCTTTGGCTCACTAGCAATGCTAGTATTGGTGATGCAAATTGTGACTGGTATTTTCTTAACTATGCACTTTAAGCCAGATGCAGCTAATGCATTTGCTTCGGTTGAGTACATCATGCGTGATGTTAACTGGGGCTGGTTGATTCGTTACCTGCACTCGACAGGCGCATCTGCATTTTTTATTGTGATCTATTTACACATGTATCGTGGTTTGTTGTACGGCTCTTATAAAGCCCCACGCGAACTAATCTGGATCCTAGGCATGGTGCTTTACATTGCACTTATGGCTGAGGCCTTCATGGGTTATGTATTACCGTGGGGTCAAATGTCTTACTGGGGTGCACAAGTTATTATTTCACTGTTCGGCTCAGTGCCATTTATTGGTCCTGACCTATTGATATGGATTTTAGGTGACTACGCAGTAGGCGATCCGGCACTTAACCGCTTCTTCTCATTGCACGTTATTGCTTTGCCATTAATTTTAGTGGTGTTGGTATTCTTGCATATTGTTGCCCTACACACGGTTGGATCAAACAACCCTGACGGCATTGAAATTAAAAAGAATAAAGATAAAGATGGTATTCCTAAAGATGGTATTCCTTTCCACCCATACTACAGTGTTAAAGACATTGTTGGTGTGGTAGTATTCTTGATGATTTTCTCAGCCGTGGTGTTCTTCTCTCCAGCTTTGAATGGTTATTTCTTAGAGCACGCAAACTTTATTGAAGCCAACCCATTACAAACCCCCGACCACATTGCGCCACTTTGGTATTTAACGCCTTTCTACTCAGTACTAAGAGCGATTCCACCAATGTTTGGTTCACAGTTCCCAGGCGTGGTTGGCATGTTTGCAGCCTTGTTAATCCTATTAGCACTGCCGTGGTTGGATCGTTCGAAAGTGAAGTCTATTCGCTATCGTTCGTGGCCTTATAAAGTGGCCTTAGGTATTTTTGTATTGAGCTTTATCGTGCTTGGTTGGCTGGGCATGGAACCAGTAACGCCAATTAATGCGCTTTTGGCAAGAGTCTTTACAGTGACTTACTTTGGCTTCTTTATTCTAATGCCTTGGTTTACCTCTATCGGTAAAACCAAAGAAGTGCCTGCAAGGTTAACGGAGTAATATGATGAAAAAAATATTAAATACAACAGCGTCTGTCTTAGCAGGCTTGGCAATTTCGTTCAATGTATTGGCTGTCGCCGGTGTTGAACTAGACCATGCAAACACAGACATTAGAGATCAAAAATCACTTCAAAATGGCGCTAAGCTGTTTATGAATTACTGCTCTGGTTGTCACTCTATTGGTTTCATGCGTTACAATCGCATTGGTAAAGACTTGAATATATCTGATGCAGATGTAGAAAAAAACCTAATGTTTAACAGCAAAAAAATAGGTGACCAAATTATCTCTTCGATGCCGGATGAAGGTGCAATCAAATGGTTTGGTGTAACTCCTCCAGATTTATCTCTAGTGGCGCGTTCAAAGGGCACCGACTGGATTTACACCTATCTACGCAGTTTCTACAAAGAAGAGTCTCGTCCATTTGGCGTTAACAACAAGATCCTAGTCAACGCCTCTATGCCAGACGTTCTGTGGGAACTAAAACAAAGCAAATCAGCAGAAGACTTTGATCAAGATGTTAGAGATATTACCAACTTCTTAGACTATGTTGGCGAGCCTGCAAAGCTAGTACGCGTTGACCTTGGCTACAAAGTAATGGGCTTCTTGTTTATTTTATTCATTCTTTCTTATTTATTGAAAAAAGAATATTGGAAAGATGTTAAATATGGCAAATGGCGCGCAAAAGACTAATTTCTGATACAATCAGCTAATCAATTTGACAGTGCTTCTTTTTAAGGGGCGCTGTTTTTTTATTTTTTAAGGATAATTACCATGCTAACTAAACCAAACCCGGCTTCAACCACGCTTTACGCCTCTGCCGAGGAAATAGAATCACATGCAGTGCGTTTCATCATGGCTGAAAAAAACATTGAAGGAGATGTGATTAACTTGAAAGTTGATCAAATGCCTGAGGAGATTTTAGAGCTTAATCCTTGTCAATCACTGCCTACTTTATTTGATCGAGGCATGGTATTGTATGATTTATCTGTTATTACTGAATATTTAGACGAACGCTTCCCGTTTCCACCACTATTACCAGTTGATCCGATTGAAAAGGCCGAGAAACGACTACTCATCTTTAGATTTACGCGCGCTCCAGGCTGTTGGTACGACCTAGTTAACACCATTCAAACTGGCAACAAGAAAAATGCAACCGAAGCTCGAAAAATCCTTTCAAGCAACCTAATCGAACTTATTCCTTTGTTTGCTTATCAACCTTATTTTAAAAGCGATGCTATGACTATTGTTGACGCTTGTTTAGCGCCACTTTTATGGCGACTAAAGAAATTAGATATCAATCTGGGCGCTAAAGCCAAGCCTATACATGATTACGGCAAAAGACTATTTTCTAGAGACAGCTTTAAAGAAAGTCTGACCGATTGCGAGAAAGAGTATAACGCCTAACCATCTACTGTAATGATTTCGGTAGCGCCATATCTTATTCGTGCCTATCACCAGTGGATGGAAGATTCACAACTGACACCTCACGTCTTAGTCGATTGTTCGAAGGCTGATGTTGTTGTACCAAAAGCGTACATAAAACAGGATCAAATCGTACTCAACATTAGCAATGAAGCCACCAATGCTCTGGTGATTAGCAACGAAACAATCTCGTTTAAGGCACGTTTTGATGGTAAATCTCAAACAATCAGTGTGCCGACCAGTGCGGTATTAACTATCTACGCAGGCGAAAACGGTGAGGGCATGTTTTTTGAAAACGGAGCCGAAGAGGCTGAACAAAGCAGCGACCAAGACTCTAATCTAACGCTACTCGACTAAAGACAAAACTCGCTGAGCAAACGCTTGCGAATTAATAGCATTAAATTCAACAACGGCAACCCTAGTATATTGCGCAATGGCTGCTGCATTTTCTAGCGTGTTCGGCGTTATTTGATTTAAAACCAACATCGCTACCGTTAGGTTTTGTTTTTTTGCCGCCTGCAGACATAATAATGCCTGGTTAACTGCGCCCAACTCATCCTTAACAACCAGCACCAGGGGTAGTTTTAACGCCTGTGCTAAATCGCTGTTGAGTGCGTGAGATGCAATTGGAGAATACAGGCCGCCTGCCCCTTCAACAATCACAAAATCGTCTGCGTCTGACACTTGGCATGCATCAGCCAGTTGGTTTAATGTGAGAATGGCGCCTTGATCAGTACTGGCTTTTTCACCACTAGCGCAAACCTCAAATCGAAAAGGACACACTACATCAAGCGCTTCGGGTTGTGCACACGCCTGGCTTAACAATTCTGCATCTTTTGGCACAAGTTTGCCAGCAATATTTTCACAATCGCTTTCAAGTGGCTTTCTCACTTTAACTGTGCGTGACTTGCTTAATAATTTAATAAGTTGTTGGGCGACAAATGTTTTACCAACATGCGTACCACTACCACTAACAAACAGTCCTTTCATTGTAATAATCAAGGTTAGATTAGCTTGTATTTTAGCCCAAGTTATTGGACGAATAGTATGGATAACGTATAATGACCTGCATGCATAACAACTTAAAAACCGACTTCTGTGGTCTATCATTAAATTCTCCTATTGTTTTGCTCTCTGGCTGTGTTGGCTTTGGTGAAGAGTACACGCGTATTCAAGGGTTTTCTAATGCTGATGTAGGTGCTATTTGCCTCAAAGGAACCACCTTAGAGCCCCGTCTTGGCAATATTCCACACAGGGTTACAGAAACCCCTAGTGGAATGATTAATGCCATTGGTTTGCAAAATCCTGGTGCTGATGTTGTCATTAACGAGATCATGCCACAATTGGACAAAACCGAAACCCGGTTTATTATCAATATTTCAGGTTCGTCAGTTGAGGATTATGGGGAGATTGCTAAACGTTTTGACGACACCGATATTGATGCCATTGAAATTAACATATCTTGCCCTAACATTAAAGAAGGTGGCGTAGCTTTTGGCAACGATCCTGATATGTCTTATCGCGTGGTTGAGATTTGTCGTAAAAACACTTCCAAACCACTAATTACTAAGCTATCGCCTAATCAAACTGATATAGCATATAGCGCTCAACGCTGTATTGATGCCGGCACCGACGGCTTAGCTGTGATCAATACATTAATGGGCATGGCCATTGACACCACAACACGCACACCTATTATTGGTAATAATAGAGGAGGTCTGTCCGGCCCTGCGATTAAGCCGATTGCCCTGCTAAAAGTGCATCAAGTTTATGAAGTCAGTAAGCAGCACAATGTACCCATTATTGGTCAAGGTGGTATCACTACAGTTAACGACGCGTTAGAGTTCATTATTGCTGGCGCTGCCACTGTCGGTATTGGCACTTCGTTGTTTTACGATCCACTTGTTTGCAACAAAATTAACGACGGCATAAGTCAATATCTAATTGATAACAACTTAGACAGTATTAACGACCTAGTAGGAACACTAGAACTTAATTCAGACATATCGCAGTGTGATATCGGCTCAGACAAATAAATACCTATGAATCCAGACTATAACGCTCAAGCAATTGAGCAGCAAGCTCAACAATATTGGCTAGACAACCAATCATTCACAGTTGTTGAAGATGATACAAAAGAGAAATTCTATTGTCTTTCTATGTTTCCGTACCCTTCGGGCCGTCTACACATGGGTCATGTACGTAATTATAGTATTGGTGATGTGATTTCTCGCTATCAAAAAATGCAAGGTAAAAATGTCATGCAGCCAATTGGCTGGGATGCCTTTGGTCTGCCAGCTGAAAACGCCGCATTAAAAAACAAAGTGCCGCCAGCTAAATGGACTTATGAAAACATAAACTACATGAAAAATCAGCTAATTGAGTTGGGTTTTGGTTATGACTGGTCACGTGAAATTGCAACTTGCCACCCAAAATATTACCGATGGGAGCAATGGCTGTTTGTTAAATTGTTTGAAAAAGACTTAGTTTACAAGAAAAATGCCATTGTTAACTGGGACCCGGTTGATCAAACCGTGCTGGCTAACGAACAAGTGATTGATGGGCGTGGCTGGCGCTCTGATGCGCTAGTCGAGAAAAAAGAAATCTCACAATGGTTTATGAGAATTACCGACTATGCAGACGAGTTGCTTAGCTCACTAGATGAACTAAGCGGCTGGCCTGATGCAGTTAAAACCATGCAAAAAAACTGGATAGGTAAGTCTGTCGGTTTGGAAATTGATTTTACTCGAGAGGACGCTGACGCCCTTAGGGTGTATACCACACGCCCAGACACGCTGATGGGTGTGACTTATTTAGCGGTTGCTGCCGAGCACCCTTTGGCACTTGAGGCAGGTAAAAACAATACTGATGTGCAAGCCTTTATTGAGGAGTGCAAAACCATGGAAACCACCGAAGCTGCGATGGAAACCATGGAGAAAAAGGGTGTTGATTCTGGACTTAAATGCACGCATCCAATAACGGGCGACGAGGTACCAATTTGGCTTGCTAACTTTGTACTCATGGGCTATGGTACCGGTGCAGTCATGAGTGTGCCTGCACATGATGAACGTGATTATGACTTTGCAAAAAAATACGATATTCCTATCGTTGGTGTTATTAGGCCAAAAGATCAAGCGCTCAATCTTGACGAGGGCGCCTTTACCGACAAGGGCATATTATTCAACTCAGGTGAGTTTAATGATTTAAACTTTGAACAAGCGTTTGAAGCCATCGCTAATAAATTGACCAAAAAACAACTGGGCGAAAAACAAACCAATTACCGTCTGCGTGATTGGGGCGTATCCAGACAACGCTATTGGGGCTGCCCTATTCCAATTATTAACTGCCTAAACTGTGGTTCGGTAGCCGTTCCAGAACAAGATTTGCCAGTCGTCTTGCCTGAAGAAGTGGCATTTGATGGCGTCGGATCGCCGATTAAAAAAATGCCTGAGTTTTATGAAACCACTTGCCCGAGTTGTGGCGGTGAAGCTGAACGTGAAACCGACACCTTTGATACCTTTTTCGAATCTTCGTGGTATTTTGCACGTTATGCATGTGCTGATAATGAAAATGCCATGCTTGATGAGCGTGCTGACTACTGGCTAGAAGTTGATCAGTATATAGGTGGTATTGAGCATGCAATCTTGCACTTGTTGTATGCGCGGTTTTTTAGCAAATTATTGCGCGACGAAGGCTTGATCACACACAACGAACCTTTTAAAAATTTGCTCACACAAGGTATGGTGCTCAAAGACGGCGCTAAAATGAGTAAATCCAAAGGCAACACCGTAGATCCTCAAGAAATGATTGCCAAATATGGTGCAGACACTGTGCGTTTATTCATCTTATTTGCCGCACCACCAACACAGGACTTAGAATGGAGTGATTCTGGCCTTGAAGGCTCTCATCGTTTTGTTAACAAAATTTATCGTCTGGTTTCTAGCTTCATTGAAGATGCAAAAACGCACACAGTTTCCAACTTAGAGCTCAACACGCTTAATAAGAAACAAAAGGCTATTAGACAAAAAACTCACCAGACCCTAGAAAAAATTGGTGACGACATGTCACGCAGACACTCATTTAATACCGCCATTGCCAGCTTAATGGAGCTTAGTAATACTTTGATAAAGTTCGCCGATACGGATGAGCAATCCATGTCGGTGCGTGCTGAGTCGATCAATATTATTCTCAAGGCACTAAGCCCAATCACGCCACATATTTGTCATTATTTGTGGCAGGCGCTAGGCAATGAGACAGCCATTATCAATGAACCATGGCCAAGTGTAGATAAAAAAGCGTTAGAACAGGATGAGGTGCAAATTATCGTTCAAGTAAATGGCAAGTTACGCGCAAAACTCATGCTCGATGCCAATACAGACAAAGCACTGGTCGAGGCTCAAGCTTTAGAAGACGAAAATGTTGCCAAATTTACCGACGGAAAAACCATCGTCAAGGTGATTGTAGTGCCTAATAAACTAGTTAATATCGTTGCTAAGTAACGCCTTCTGCCTGCTTAGGTGGACAGGGGTAGTCAGCATAGGAACAAAAGACACAGCAATCTCCCTGTTTGGGTTCTAGAGTTTTATCGCAATTTTTGCATTGATAAAAATACATGCAGCCGTCGGTTGGCATTTTCTCTTTAAGTTGGTGCCCACAATACGGGCATGTAATTATTGCGCTATTTTTAATACCCTTCATGTCGAGGAGTATACAACGGATTTGTTAGTTTAAGTTAATAAGGTTAACGCCAAGCCAATAGAAGCACAGGCCGCAATCACACTCATAATGCCAATCTTAAACCTAAATAGGGCAACAAATGCTGCAACACCAATCAATGTGGCTACATAGTCTAAATCACCGCCATTTGGCCACAAAACATTCTTAGCGAAAAACACTGCTAGGTTAATGATAACACCAACAACAGCAGCAGTAACTGCAGAAAGTGGTGCGCTAAATTTTAGATCTCCTCTTGTAGCTTCAACACCCGGCCCACCCAGGAAAATAAACAAGAATGAAGGCAGGAAGGTAAACAATGTGGCAACCGATGCACCAGCAAAACCGGCCAACAATAACATTTCAGAGCCGAATATTTCTTTAGTCCATGCACCGACAAAACCCACAAAAGCCACCACCATAATCAGTGGGCCAGGTGTGGTTTCTCCCAATGCCAAACCGTCCATCATTTGCACACTAGTTAGCCATTGATACTGGTCAACACCGCCTTGATAAATATAAGGTAAGACTGCGTACGCACCGCCAAAGGTGACTAAGGCTGCTTTAGTGAAAAACTCACCCATATTGCGCAACGTCTCATCACTCAATAAACTCATAACAGCTAAGCCTATACCCACTCCAACAACAGCAAATGCAATCAAACGAGACCATTTAAACTTAGCATGGTCAGGTATAGGCGTGTCATCATCTATTAATGCTGGACCATAACTGTCTTTGCCATCACCATGATGTGTGCCCATCTTAAAAGTATCTGGTGAGAGCTGCGCACCCAAGAATCCAATCAGTGCTGCTGTTAAAACAATATAAGGAAAAGGAATCTTAAGGGCAAATATTGCAAAAAATGCCAATACCGCCAATACCCTCAATATGTTATTTGATAATGCTTTAGAACCAATTCGATAGGCGGCAAATAGCACAATAGCAGTAACTGCTGGTTTAATACCGTACAAAATCCCCTCTACTGCACTAACGTCGCCATACGTTAAATAAACCCAAGTCAATGCACTTAAAATAAACAAGGAAGGAAGTACAAACAACACACCGGCAACAATGCCCCCTCTCACACCAAACATTAACCAACCAATATAAGTAGCTAACTGTTGTGCCTCAGGGCCTGGCAACACCATGGTGTAATTCAATGCATGTAAAAAACGATGCTCAGAAATCCAACGGCGCTTTTCAACCAGCTCTTGGTGCATCATACTGATTTGTCCAGCTGGACCACCAAAACTAATAAATCCTAACTTCAACCAATAAATGAAAAATTCTAAAAAAGTAGGGGCTTTAACAGATTGGGTTTGCATCAGTGTTCCTTCAATAAAAAACCTCGTTAGCCTCTACAAAAAAAATTGTAGAAACCAACAAGGTTTTAAAATTATATGTCTTACTTATTGGTCATTAATTGATCAATAATTGGCGTTAGCATAATATCCATCACATCAACCATAAAGCTACCTTTGTAGACTAATGTAGTATCGTTTTGTAAAAATGCCATTGCTTCTGCTGGCAACTTGTCCGCAACCGCCTGTAAATCAACACCATCAATGCGAACGGTTGTTACCACTAACGAATCTTCCGGTGTAGGCACTGCTTGACCACTAAACGGATTAGATGTGTCTACTAATGGAATACGGTGAAAGTTAATATGTGTATTGTCAAACTGCGGTGTAATAAATTCAACATAATCTTGCATACGGTCCAGAATAATTTCAGTGACTTGTTCTGGCGTATAAGGACGCTCTGAAGTGTCACGATAAATCTTTTGAATCCACTCAATATTTACTGATGGCACTACGCCAACCAATAAATCCACTTGGCCAGCAACATCAGCATTATCGGTTTTTACTCCACCATGAAGGCCTTCGTAAAACATGATATCAGTGCCAGTTTCAATATCTTCCCATGGGGTAAATTGCCCTGGCTCAAGGTTAGTACCCAGTCGTGCATTGTGCTCGACAGCCTCCTCATCAGAGTGGATGTAGTAACGTTTTTGACCAGTACCATCTTCACCGTATTGCTTGAATAACGCTTCTAATTTGTCAAAATGATTAGCGTTTTCAGCAAAGTGTGTTAATACCTTGCCTGCTGCGCGTGATTTTTCTACCTCGACCTTCATATCAGCGCGTTCAAACTTATGAAAACTATCGCCCTCTACTATGCAAACGTTAAGGTTTTTATTATCGAAAATTTTCTCAAATGCTTTTTTTACAAACGTGGTGCCTGCGCCGGATGAACCGGTAACTGAAACGACCGGATGTTTTGTTGACATAATGTAACTCCTTTCTAAATGTTATTAATTTGTTAAAAATCTAGGTTGTCGACAGACAGAGCATTTTCTTCAATAAAATTCCTTCTTGGTTCTACTTCATCGCCCATTAAAGTTGAAAAAACTTCATCGGCAGCAATTGCGTCTTCAATCTTAACCTTAAGTAAAATTCTGTTTTCTGGATCCATAGTGGTTTCCCAAAGTTGTTCAGGGTTCATCTCTCCTAGACCTTTATACCGTTGGAAACTTTGACCTTTTTTAGCATCATCCATTAAGAAATTAACCACTTGTGAGAAGCTACTAACCTTAACTTCTTTGCCTCTTTTCTCAACATAAGATTCATCATTAATTACACTCTCAACCTCTTCTGAGAATTTTTTTATGGTTCGATAATCTTCGGAATCAAAAAAACCTTGTCCTAAATGATCAATGTCAGTATCAACACCATAAACAGATAGTGTATGTTTTATCTCGTTTACTGCGCTATCAAACACAATCATATGTTTTTGCGCTGGTGTTACGCCCTGAGCAAGTAGTAGCTCCAATTGTTGACACCAGGTCTTGGTTTTCTTGGTGTCACCCAAATCTTCCAGTGGTGCAGATCTTGCGATAGCGCGCAATAAAGAAGGATTAAACTTTTTCGCCAAACGATCAATAACAGTGTTAATTTTATAATAGTCTTTTACTGCTGTCTCTAAAGCGACGCCGGAGATTGCTGGCGATTGAGCATTAGAAAATAGATGTGCATCGTTTACCGCTTCTTGTAATAAATAATCATTAAGCTCTTGATCATCTTTTAAATAACGCTCTTGTTTACCTTTTTTGATCTTGTATAAAGGTGGTTGTGCGATATAGAGATAACCGTTTTCAATCAATTCTGGCAAATAGCGATAAAAGAAGGTTAATAATAGGGTGCGAATATGTGCACCATCGACATCTGCATCAGTCATGATCACAATCTTGTGATAACGTAATTTCTCAATGTCGTATTCCTCTTTACCAATACCGCAGCCTAATGCTGTAATTAAGGTACCTACCTCAGCAGAAGCAAGCATTTTTTCAAATCTAGCCTTCTCTACATTTAAGATTTTTCCTTTGAGGGGCAGGATAGCCTGTGTGCGGCGATCACGACCTTGTTTAGCAGAGCCGCCCGCAGAATCACCCTCAACAAGAAAGATTTCTGACTCAGCAGGATCTTTGGTTTGACAATCGCTCAATTTTCCCGGGAGACCGGCTATATCTAGTGCACCCTTACGACGGGTCATCTCTCTAGCTTTTCGAGCTGCATCGCGAGCACGCGAAGCATCTAAAATCTTACCAACAATGATTTTGGCTTCGTTTGGATGTTCCAACAAATACTCGCCCAATTTTTCATTTAGTGCTGATTCAACCGGAGCACGCACTTCAGATGAAACTAATTTTTCTTTGGTTTGTGATGAGAACTTAGGGTCAGGGACTTTGACCGAAACAATCGCTGTCAATCCTTCGCGGGTATCTTCGCCGGTAATTGAGGCTTTTTCTTTTTTGGCCATACCCGAATTGTCAATGTAATTGTTTAAGGTTCGAGTCAATGCCCCTCTGAAGCCTGCCAAGTGTGCACCACCATCACGCTGAGGGATGTTGTTAGTAAAACAATAAATGCTTTCTTGATAGGCATCGCTCCACTGTAAGGCAACATCAATGACAATATCATCGCGCTCAGCCGTGATGGAAATAATATCATTGTGAATTGGATTTTTTGACTTATTCAAATGCTCAACAAAAGCAGTAATACCGCCTTCATACTTAAACAAATCTTTGCGTCCAGAAGACAGTTCTTCAATCTCAATATGAACGCCTGAATTTAGAAATGACAACTCACGTACACGATTTGCCAATATATCGTATTTAAATTCGGTAATGGCAAAAACATCAGCGCTCGGCTTGAAATGAATAATTGTACCTGTAGTGTCCGACTTACCAGTGGCTTTCATTGGCTCAACAGGTACGCCCATCTTGTAAGTTTGTTGATGAATTTCACCATGACGAAATACGGTTAAATGCACATATTCACTTAGCGCATTAACTACCGACACGCCCACACCATGCAAACCACCAGAAACTTTATAAGAGTTATCGTCAAACTTACCACCCGCATGAAGGACAGTCATAATCACTTCTGCTGCGGAGACACCTTCTTCTGGGTGAATATCCACTGGAATACCGCGACCATCATCTGTTACTGATATAGAGTCATCTTCGTGAATGGTGATATTAATTTTAGAACAATGGCCTGCTAACGCTTCATCAATTGCATTATCAACCACTTCAAATACCATGTGGTGTAAACCTGTGCCATCATCAGTATCGCCAATGTACATTCCTGGGCGTTTTCTAACAGCGTCTAGGCCTTTTAAAACCTTAATATTGGAGGCTTGATATTCTTGTGATTGATCTTGCGACATAAGTGCTTGAAAAAAATAAATTTATTATACCATGCAAGTGGTAATTATCGGCTTTTCATCTGGGTTTTTTTTGATTCTTTATTTAGCCCAATTATATTGTTTTTAAAGGGATATCAATGAAATGTTGATATTTTATTATAGCGTTAATCCATCAATTTAATTGTGCCATTATCAATCTGAAAAATAGTGGGGTTAATGCTATTAATTATGGATAAATTATGACCAATATCAGTCATAAAAGTTTGCACTTTTAACGTTTTAAGATACTGCAGCACAATGTTGATTTTTTTACTATCTAATTCAGAAGAGATGTCATCAATTAAAACAATAGGGTTTGTCTCAAGATTAACCAATAATAATACTTGTGTTAACCAAAAAATAATGGACAAGGTTTTTTGCTCTCCTCTAGATAAAAAACATTCTTTTTTATCATTAAGCGAAAAACTTATATTAGCCTTATGCGATCCATAATTTAGATGTTTAACTCTGAGTAAAGCACCTTTGTTTTTACACAAATATTGGTAAATACTTTGTTTGCTAGTTTCATCTACCTCTTTTGGCCAACCAGAAGAAAACTGATAATTAAAATTGTCAAGTGGATCAATCAACTCTGAGAGCAAATTCAACTGATTAGAAAACACAGTTTGCTTAAGTTGTTGTAAATAGTGGATTCTATTTTGATTTATTTGTGCTGCTGATTTTGCTAGCTCTAAAAACCAAAAATTTAACTCATCTACTTTATTGTTAATCAACAATGTATTAATGTTTTTTAAGACTTTATTGTATGATTTAAAGGCTTTAACAGAGTCTTGTTTCACGTGAAACACTCCCCAATCCAAATATGATCGTTTAATTTTTGGAGTACCGTTAACAATAAAACCTTTGTCAGGAGTAATGATTTGGATAGGTAAAATTTTGCTTAATTGGCTGGTGTTGTTAATTCTTTGTTGATTAATGGTGATGGTATTTTTATTTTTTGATTTTTCCAGCTTCACCCTATCTTCACCAATTTGAGCGTTTAATTGAAAAACCTCATGATCAAAACGAATTACCTCTTTAATGCTTTTAGTTTTAAAAGAACGGTTATGTCCCAAATAATAAATAGCTTCTATGAGATTAGTTTTTCCCTGGGCGTTGTTACCAATAAATAAATTAATCCCTTTAGAGGGTGTGATGTATTGACACTCTAAGTTGCGAAACTGATTAATAGACAGTTTATTAATAACAGCCATATAAAGACCTTAGTATCAATAAACTAGATTCGCATCGGCATTACAACATATTGATAGGTTTCATCGCCAATACTGGTTAACAGGCAAGATTGATTTTCACCGCCAGGTACTACCATGTTGATTTCATCGGTTGTGAGTTTTTCTAAAATAGAAATTAAATAATGGATATTAAAAGCTATTTCTATTTCTTTATCGAAATTTTTAATGGCGATTTGAGTTTTAGCCTGACCTCTTTCTGAATGGGAAAAAATATTGAGTTGAGCATCTTTAAAAGCTAACTTAACCCCTTTAGTGCGCTCTTCTACAAAAATTGAGGCTTGTTGCAAACTATCTAAAAAATCTTGTCGATCAATCACAATGGTGTTTTCATAATCAGTTGGAATTACTTGCGCGTAATTTGGGAAGTTACCATCAATCAATCGGCTAATAATCGTTGTGTTATCACTAACCAAATAAAAATAGTTATCTGAAAGATGGATATCAACTTCATCATGCTCATTTTTATTAAGTAGCTTGGTGAGCTCAAGCACCGCCTTTCTTGGCAAGATAACAGTTTTTTTATTGGCTAGATTGTTACTTTGTTTGATTTCACCAATAGACAAACGATGACCATCAGTTGCAACAACAACAATGTTGTCTTGATCCACTTCAAAATATAAACCATTTAAATAAGCACGAATATCTTGGTTACCCATTGAAAAACT
>DTVJ01000187.1 GCA_012963565.1 Piscirickettsiaceae bacterium | reverse complement strand
CTGGATGAAATTGCAAGCCATAATAGTGTTTTGTGACATTGGCAATGCCCGCAATGGAACAGTTGTCTGTTGAGGCGATTAATTTAAAATCTTGTGGTAGTTTGCTTACTTCAATACCATGGCTCATCCATACATCCAATAGTGCATCACCCATTGTGTTGGTATCATCCTTTAAATCTTTAAATAAGTGACACTCATCATCTTCACATTTAATTTTTGCGAAGCCATATTCATGTTTTTCGGCTGAAATCGCCTCACCACCGAGTTGTATGGCCATGGTTTGCATACCGTAGCAGATACCAAGCACTGGCACCCCAAGGTCAAATATAATTTGAGGCGCTCTGGCAGAGTCATCAATCATAACTGTATCAGGACCACCAGAAAGAATAACGCCTTTTGGGTTGAAATCTTTAATAAAAGATACATCTACATCATAGGGAAACAATTCACAATAGACGCCAATCTCTCTAATACGACGTGCAATGAGTTGAGTGTATTGAGAGCCAAAATCAAGAATTAGGATTTTATCGTTGTGAATATTTGTCATAATGGTGCTATTGTTTAATAATTCTGTTTAGATACTTCTATTTTAATGAAAATCTTAGATCGCTACATTGCTAAAACAATACTTAAATATTCATTATCCGTAATGGTAATTTTGGTTGGTATATATGCATTTTTTAAATTTCTAGAAGAAGTGAATGATATAGGTCGTGCAGGTTATACACTGCTCGATGCCTTAGTATATATCGGGCTTCTAATACCGTCAATGGCATATATGTTGTCATCACTAATAATTTTGCTTGGATCGATTTTAGGTTTAGGTTATTTATCATCTAATAGCGAATTGATTATTATGCGTGGCTCTGGAAATTCTGTGATGGATATTACCAAAACCACGCTTAAGATCAGTCTTGTATTCATTGCAGTTATGATTATTGTTGGAGAATCTGTTTCCCCAATTTTGTCCGATTATGCAAAAAACTATCGTTCCCAAGCCTTAGGACACGGGTCGGTAACTTCTAATCAACAAGGCTTCTGGATAAAAGACAGTGGCAACTTCATCCACGTTGATCAGAATATAGATGGTAAAGTTTTTAACAGTGTAACTTTAATAAAATTGAACAATCCTGGTGAGTTAGATTCGGTAGTTTTTAGTAGTAGCGCAAATTTTGACGGACAAAAGGTTGATTTACAAGGATCAAATTCTTATCAATTCGATTCTAGCGAAAGATTTACGAAAATAGATAGGCAGGAGTTGAAAAAATACACCATAGAAGTCGCGTTTGATCAAGAATTAATTCAGTCTTTAAAAAAGGAGCCTAGTTCCTTGTCTACATGGAAATTGTTTAAACATATTCGATTTTTATCTGGGAATAAGCTCTCAGCAGATACTTATGAAGTAGAGTTTTATTCCAGAATAATGAAACCACTAACATTGATTGCTATGATTATTCTCGCTATTCCTTTTGTATTCGGTTCATTGAGAAATTCAACACTCGGGCGCAAGATTTTTATGGGTGTAGCGTTGAGTTTGTTCTTTGAATTATCATCAAGAATTGGTGGCATGCTTTCATTAAGGTTTGATTTGAATCATTTGTTAAGCGCTTCTTTGCCGACCGCAGTTGTGTTTTTGGTTGCTATGTTGATGCTGTATCGTGTTTCAATAAGATGACACAGATACTCACACAAACAAGTAAACCAAAACTTAAGAAACCTAAGCGTTTTCAGGTGTTACTTCTTAATGATGATTACACAGCCATGGTGTTTGTTGTGGAGGTGTTAAAGCTATTTTTTTCTAAAAGTGAAGAAGCTGCACAAGAAATCATGTTAAAAGTACATTTAGAAGGGGAAGGAGTGTGTGGCACATTTCCACATGATATTGCCCAAACAAAGGTTTCTCAAGTTATCGATTTTTCTCGTAAACATGAACAACCATTAATGTGTGTGATTAGAGAGTTAAGTGATTAAGGTATAATGAAGACATGATAGAAAGCGGACTACAACAAGAAATTAACTTTGTTATGACACAGGCGCGTAACAACCGCCTGGAGTTTGTGACGGTTGAACATTTGCTTTTGGCACTGCTTAATATTGATGAAGTGGTTACTTTTTTACGTACTAAACGCGTGAATATTGATGAAATGCGTGATGAACTAGAAGAGTATATTGATTCACATACGCCACTGATTCCACAAGATTCAGAGGTTGATATTGCACCAACAGTAGGTTTTCAGCGTGTATTGCAACGTAGCGTATATCAAGCCCAATCAGCACAAAAGACCACGGTTTATGCAATGAACGTTTTGGTGAGTATCTTCGCTGAAAAAGAATCGCATGCGGTATATTTGCTCAAGCTTAACAATGTTTCTCGATTGGATGTCATGGAAGGTATTTCGACACAGACGCCAGAAACTATTGAGGAAAATCCTAGAATAGAGTCCGATACCAAAAAATCCAAAAAATCAGCATTAGAAGCCTACACCATCAACTTGTGTGAGAAAGCACGAGGTGGCAAAATTGATCCTTTATTAGGCAGGGAAGAGGAAGTTACCCGAACTGTACAAATACTATCTCGACGCCGTAAGAACAATCCACTGTTTGTTGGTCAAGCGGGCGTTGGTAAAACTGCTATTGCTGAAGGTATTGCTAAGAAGATTGTTGATGGAAAAGTACCTGAAGTGTTAAAAGATGCCAGTATTTATTCATTGGATATCGGTGTATTAATCGCTGGCACTAAGTATCGTGGTGATTTTGAGAAACGCTTAAAAGCTGTGATTACTGATCTCGAGAAAATCCCACATGCAATCCTATTTATTGATGAAATTCATACCTTGATTGGTGCAGGTAGTGTTTCTGGTGGCTCGTTAGATGCTTCTAATCTACTCAAGCCAGCACTAGCCGATGGCACATTGAAATGCATGGGATCCACAACCTATGAAGAATACCGCAAAGTTTTTGAAAAAGACCATGCGCTAACTCGTCGTTTCCAAAAGATTGATGTTGACGAACCTTCAGTTGCAGATACCATTAAGATTTTGCATGGTCTTAAAAAATACTATCAAGATCATCATAAGGTTAAATATTCAGCTGCGGCACTCACCTCAGCAGTGGAATTATCACACCGCTATATGACTGATCGTCGCTTGCCTGATAAAGCCATTGATGTAATTGATGAAGTGGGTGCACTACAACAAACCCGACCTAAATCTAAACGCAAGATTAATATTAATGTTGCAGATATTGAGAATATGATTGCCAAGTTAGCGCGTATTCCATCACGTCAGGTGACTAATGATGACAAATCACTACTCAAAAATCTAGAACAGGAATTAAAACTCGGTGTGTTTGGTCAGGATGATGCGGTGGAAAGCCTATCAACCTCTATCAAATTATCGCGCTCGGGTCTCGGTCAAATAGACAAACCAATGGGCGCCTTTCTCTTTGCAGGCCCAACAGGTGTTGGTAAAACAGAAATCTGCAAGCAACTAGCCCGTATTATGGGCGTTAAGCTGTTGCGTTTTGATATGAGTGAGTATATGGAACGTCATTCAATTTCTAAATTGATTGGCTCGCCTCCAGGTTATGTCGGTTATGATGAAGGTGGTTTATTAACTGAAGCAGTTAATAGTAGTCCTTATGCAGTATTGCTACTAGATGAAATTGAGAAAGCTCACCCTGATATCTTTAACTTACTATTACAGGTGATGGATCACGGCACCCTAACGGATGCTAATGGTCGAGAGATTGACTTTAGAAATGTAATCTTAGTAATGACGTCGAATGTTGGCGCACAAAGTGTACAAAGAGCTTCTATTGGTTTTAGTGAGCAAGATCATTCATTGGATTATGAAGGTGAGTTGAAAAAATCATTCACACCAGAATTCAGAAACCGCCTATCAGAAATCATCTATTTCAATAGCCTTAATGAAGAGACTATTGTTTATGTGGTCAATAAGTTCTTGTTTGAATTAGAAGATGCACTGGAGGCCAAAAATGTTTCTCTTATTACTTCTGATGTAGCACGAAAATGGTTTGCTAAAAATGGTTATGACGCCAAAATGGGCGCAAGGCCAATGGCACGCTTAATTGAAAAAGAGATTCGTAAGCCGTTAGCTGACGAACTCTTGTTTGGTAAGTTAATCAACGGTGGTACAGTCAAAGTAGGTATTAAAAAAGATAAAATCACACTTAATGTTTCTTAGTGAAAATCTTAATTAGCAATGACGACGGCTATCAAGCTGAAGGTATTCAAAAATTAGCCAAATACTTAGCTAAAGAGCACAAAGTTATTATTGTTGCACCTAATGCTAACAAATCAGCGGCTAGTAGCTCACTCACGCTCGATAAGCCTTTAAAGCCTATTAAGGTTGATGACAATATTTACAGTATAGATGCAACACCCAGTGACTGCGTGCATTTGGCGCTATGTGGCTTCTTAAAAGAGGATATTGATCTAGTTGTAACGGGTATTAATTTCGGTCCTAATTTGGGTGACGATGTTATTTATTCTGGCACTGTTGCCGGCGCAATAGAAGGGCGTTTTTTAGGCCTACCTTCAGTGGCTATTTCGTTAGCCAGTTGGGAGGGTAAACACTTTGAAACTGCGGCAAGTATCGCCTTAAAGCTTGTTGGTCAAATAGCACATACTCAACTTTCACACGATACTATTTTAAATGTTAATGTGCCAGATATTCCATTGGCAGATGTTATAGGTTTTCAAACTACTCGTTTGGGTAAGCGCCATATGTCTGAGGAAGCTATACCTGATAAAGATGATCCATCACTATATTGGATTGGTGATAATGGTAAAGAAGCCGATAATGGTGTTGGTACTGATTTTCATGCCATTACGCATAATTATGTGTCAGTTACACCATTGCAAATTGATCTCACCAAATACAATGAGATTGACACTGTATCGCAGTGGCTAAATGATTTAAATTAGTTACTTACTCCAAGTATCACGCAATCCCACTGTCTTATTAAATACTAACTCATTACTGGGTTGATTGTCGCGACAAAAATACCCTTCACGCTCGAACTGATAAGCCATTTCAGGCTTTGCGTCTGCCATACTGGGTTCTACTACGCCATAAGTGACTATCAATGATTCAGGGTTGATTAGTTCTTCAAAGTGATCATTTTTTCCAGGATTTTCTAAAGTGAATAATCGGTCATAAATTCTAAATTCAGCCTTGATAGCCTTAGTTGCCTCAACGAAGTGAATTACACCTTTAACTTTTCGCCCATCAGCTGGATTTTTACCTAGTGTTTCAGCATCATAAGTTGCGTATACTGTAGTAATATTTCCATCAAAATCAGTATCGAAGGTTGTCGCGTTAATGACATAAGCATTGCGTAAACGTACTTCTTTATCAATTGCCAAGCGCTTAAACTTCTTATTTGGCGCCACCTCTTTAAAGTCTGCCCTGTCGATAAATAATTCACGGGAGAAAAATATATCACGTTTACCCATGTCTTCATTTTGTGGGTGGATGGGTGCTTGTAATGTTTCTATTTGGTCTTCAGGGTAGTTTTCAATCACCACCTTAATCGGATTAATCACGCCCATTGTGCGAGGTGCTACCGTGTTTAAATCATCACGTAGTGTAGCCTCTAAGATCGCCATATCCGTCATGCTATCTACTTTAGAAATGCCGATTCTATCTGAAAAATCACGAATGGATGCAGCCGTATAACCACGACGACGAAGCCCTGATAAGGTTGGCATACGTGGGTCGTTCCAGCCTGATACCAAACCATCTTCAACCAATTGTTGCAATTTACGCTTCGACATTACCGTATATTCAAGATTAAGTCTTGAGAACTCATACTGATGTGGGCGATTAGGCTTGTTAAAGCCATCTAAATTATCCAGTACCCAGTCATATAATCTACGATTATCTTGGAATTCTAATGTGCATAAAGAGTGAGTAATGTCTTCAATCGCATCAC
>DTVJ01000186.1 GCA_012963565.1 Piscirickettsiaceae bacterium | reverse complement strand
ATGAAAAGAATAGATGGTTTTGGATGACTAACTACTTAGATAGAATTGCCGTCTAACCCTTAGTTTAGAAGTGAGGTCGGCAAGAGAAACTGAGTTAGATGTGAGATTTAGTAATTTTGATTATGAGAGTTTTAATCCCAATCTTTCCCAGTTAACAATTTCCAGGCATTCCTATATCCAATGTTATGTTTAGCCTGAGTGGAGAGATCGCTTATTATAAGCCGAATATTACTTACCCGACGGTGCAGGAATGTTGCTAGGGGTGGCCTGCCTCCGCCGTAATCAAATGCTGCAACAAATCGATCACTAAACTCATTTAAAATGTCTTTATATTCTGGTTTAAGTTTATCTTCTTGCCTCCCAAAAGGGTTTTCATCATCAACTTTCCAAATGTAAGTATCAAGCTCATCCGTACATTTGTATCTCCTGCCTGGTTCACCAATTGATAAATCATAATAGAGGTTGGAATATTTACTTAAGAGATACCGTACAAATTGAGGATCAAATTTTGTCTCTTCGCTTGGATTTCTTATTTGAGTAAAATGAGCAATTATTACTTTTGCTCCTGGATATGCTGAAAGCATTTGCTCCAAATCTTCTAGAGGTTTATCTTCAGGCTCCAGATGTATCACAAAAGGTACACCAGTTCTCTCCGAAAGAGAAAAAAGTCTATGGCCATTTTCGCTGTTTAAAGGCATATCAATATCCCTTCCTCTACCTCTTTTACAACTTCCATTAGACCAATAGTGGCGGACTTCCAGCTCTCCCATAATGGCATACTCTCCACTGTCTATATATTTCTCAAGCTGATAAATATAAGAATATTTATCATCGTCTTTCTGCCTAAACCAATTCCGATTAGTACCACCATTTGTTGTTGGAATAAAGCGATCAGGGTAGGCATTAGTTAGTTCTACACTATAGGTTTCCCAACGATATCCATCTCTACCATCTTTCTTAGCTTGGTTAGTATCAAACGCTATCAACGCTATTCCTAATGCATCCATAGTGTCTAGAGAATCCTCAAGATACCTCTTACCATCTTTCCTCTTGAGGCGAGACTCTAAATCAATAAGAGGGATTACGTCTTTATCCAAAAATGACTGAATTCGGTCACGCCATATGGGATGCAACTCATTAAGTGAATAATTTAACCTAACTGACTCATCAGCCAAAGTTGGATAGTTAGCAGCTAAACCAATTGGTAGTAATAAAGTCAACAGTAGTGCTTTTAGTTTCATAGGTAAATTGTAGACCTAAATAAACCACTGGATGATTAATTTGAAACCCTGTCCCATATACAAGGGAGAGTTTATTAATAACTGCCATTAGGGTCCCCACCCCACCCTTTTTAGAAATGAGGTCACAGAGGAAAATGAGTCAGATGTGAAATTTAGTAATTTTGAAAATGATTACAATTCTCTATCTTCTAATAAAAAAGGCTTTAATACGCACC
>DTVJ01000185.1 GCA_012963565.1 Piscirickettsiaceae bacterium | reverse complement strand
GCTTTCTTAAAGATTGGTCCAAAGACATATAACAGTGGGAATCCTACAATCCAAGCAATAACGAAGCTAGACAGCCATTTTTCAATGATTTGATCGGTCCAGCCACCAAGGTTGAGGTAAGTCACTACAAAAGACATGATACTGATCATGAACAGTGACATAACAATACTAAAGATCAAGTGTACTTTCTTTTCCACGATTACTTCTCCTTTATTTTTCCACTAACTGTGAAATCCATTTCTTTGGTAATACGATTAAGATGGTAATAGTGTAGTGGTTTTTGTTTACGTTGTTTTTGTTGTACCACACAACCCACGACTTCATACTCACCAATCAACTCAATATCATCATGTTGTGCATTAAGACACACTAAAAATCTCTTATGACCACGCTCTAGGTATTGGCGAAAATACATGTCGCCCTCGTAGCGCACTATAGCATAGGCTCTATTATGAATTTGCATACCTGGATCGATAATGACAATACAATTTTCACTAAACTCCGGCTCCATAAAGTTGCCGAGGTTTTGCAGGGCAAATGGTTCAGAATTGGTAGAGCAATTGCTTTCGAATATTTCTTGTGGTGTATCTATGTCTGACATGTTGAGCAGTAAAACGTTGAACGTTGATTTTGTGTAATTCTGACTATTTTACCATTACAAGTGCTGCATGACTCATTTTCACGCCCATATACGGATAAAGTCTGTGCGAAATACCCCGGAGTGCCGTCGACTTGGGAAAAGTCTTGTAATGTGGTACCACCCGCTTTAATCGCTTTAGTGAGAATGTCTTTAATGCACAGAGTTAATAATTGATAGCTTTTTTTTGAGACACTACCAGCCTTACACTGAGGATTAATGCCCGCCATAAATAAACTTTCACAGGCATAGATGTTACCCACACCAACAACGACCTTGCTATCCATAATAAAAGCTTTAATGTTTTGTTGTTTTTTACGTGAGCGTATATATAAGTATGTCTCATCAAAAATATCACCCAAAGGTTCCGGCCCTAAGTTATCTAATAATGGGTGTGATCCATCTTGAGAAAATAGTACTGCACCAAATCTACGCGGATCATTTAGGCGCATGACTGTATTGTTAGCAAAGCTCAATTCAAAATGATCGTGTTTTTGTAGTGGAGTATCGCTTTTCACCACTTTAATAGAACCACTCATGCCTAAATGAATAATCAATGTGCCCACCTTGAATTCTATTAGCAAATATTTACCACGTCGATTAATGCTGTTAACACTTTGACTAGCCAGTGTAGTGACAAGGTGCTTAGGTATGTCCCAGCGTAGGTTATCTCTGTACAGATGTGCACGCTGAACTACTTGATCAACAATTAGTGGCGTTAATCCAAGCTTGGTAGTTTCAACTTCTGGTAATTCTGGCATTTATGAGTGTGCAAAAAAAAAGATAAAAAATTGATTAATATCAATAAATACCCAATTATAAT
>DTVJ01000184.1 GCA_012963565.1 Piscirickettsiaceae bacterium | reverse complement strand
AGCGTTCAATCACATCTATTGGTTGTGAGAGAAAATCTCTTAAACTTGAGTGGAAATTCTTATCGTCGCCATTGAACATAAATATGCCCTTAGATATACTCGTATACGCCTCGTCCGTCAATGGCAACGTATCTCTATAATTAATAAAAACTACTGGTTTGTCAGACATTACTGGCCATCCTATAGTGCTGGTAGCACAGGTAGTTACAAAAATACTATGTCTAGAAATCAGATAACGCATATCTACCTTTGCAGAGAATAGCTCTATATTGTCTGCACTTTCTACATCATTAAATACAGGGTCTATATCAGCATATCTGCGGTTATCTTCTGGGTAAGTTTTATAACGCACCTTATGTGGTAATCTAGCCAAAACCTTCATAATCAAATTTTGCTCATTTCTGGCATTTTTATAGTCTGTTTTCTTTGATATAGAAAAACCCATACGGTATAAATTAGTTGATATGTATACAATCGGTGGCAATGATTTATCTTGAGTTTGGGTATTTTTCATTCTTATCAGGCGTTTAGGCATACCAACTACATAATGCCTGGACTTATTAAAATATGTATTTTTCTCGATATCTACAATCTTTTTATTATAAGAAAACATAACATCTGCTACGCTATTATCGAATTCAACATGTAGTATTCTATGCTCTTTGCTAATTTCTATAGTTACACCATGTTGAGAAGAAATTAGTGGTATATCGTTTTTCCGGCAGACATATGAGAGAGCCTGACCTTTTATATTAGCTGGAGAATTTACTAATACAGCAAGCTTCCGGTTTGTCGTAATACTTTTTTCTACAACCTTTTCCCAACCATCTGTCAAAAGTTGAAACTGATTTAATTGCTCTTTCAAATAGGATTTAAACAACTCCATGGTTATTTCTACAGCGGATATAGTCACCCACTGCTCCACTCTTTTACGCATAATTGGTAGAACTGCATCATATATTAGAGTAGTATCAACATCTAGTTTCACATTCTCAATATCTGACAAGCCTCCTAATTTTATGTCTGTGATTTTCACGCCACGCAAAGCTAATGAGGATGCAATCTCTATATTTAATTCATTCTCATTCGGAATCAAAACTTCCTTGACAAATATCCAACCAGGGAGCTTATTCATTAGTTTTTTTGCCATACGATAAACAACGGTTTCAAAGCCTGCTACCTTAAGACGTTGCCAATAAGAAACTCCATGCGTAGTAAGCATTTTCCACTCATCATTTTTTAAGGTGTAATCTACCACTGAGAATAATGGATTAGGTGAAAGTAATTGTTCCCATGGGGAGTTCATCATATTGCCTGCCGGACCAGTTTTTCCATCTACATAGATAAACAGCCTAGCTTCAGTAAAATCACTCTCTACCAAACAAGCAGCTTTATATAGGGTCTTCTGGAAGCGATATGTGGATTGAGAAATAGCAAGTGCCAACTCGCGTACAACACCAGG
>DTVJ01000183.1 GCA_012963565.1 Piscirickettsiaceae bacterium | reverse complement strand
CCTATAGACGTCGTTGCTGCAACTGATGTAATTAGTAGCACATATATAACTAAAGCTTTAACTGATTCACCTAGTGCAACTGATAGTCTTGCTAAGAGCATAGCTACAGCACTAGCTACAGATACCCCTAGTGCGATTGATAGTCTTGCTAAGAGTATAATTACAACAGTAACTGCAGACACAGCAGTAGCTACAGATAGTCCAGGTGGCCTTACAATAGTTAAGAGCTTAACAGACGCCGTTGGTGCAACTGATGTAATTAGCCAACCACGAATCGATGGTGCAGATACACTATTAAATACGTTTACACTTAATACAACAACTCTCAACTAAAGGAGAAACAACGATGAAAGATAACATCAAAGCAACGGGTAAAGTACATCTTATCCTTACCGGCCCAGACGGTAAAATTAAGCAAGAACAGAAAGTTAAAAACTTAGTAGTAGAAGATGGCTTAGAGTATATCTCTTCCCGCATGAAGGACGCTACTGTCACAGCTATGTCGCACATGGCAGTAGGAACTTCTAGTACTACCCCAGCTGCTGACAATGCAGTAATTACATCTGAGGTTACAGCCTTACGTGCGGCATTAACGAGTACAGTTGTATCTGGCAGTAAAGTCACATACACAGCGCTATTCGCTGACCATAGTGGTACTAACAGCAATGCGTATGCACTTAAGAATGCGGGTATTCTGAATGCCCCATCAGGTGGCGTATTGCTAGCGCATACAACATTTGATGTAATCACTAAGGCGCCCCTTGACACGTTAACAATTACATGGGCAGTCGACTTAGCTGATACATAATCTAATTATGGAGTAGTCCTATGGCTGTAAAATATGGCAACAACGTATCAAAAGTATTAGTTGAGGACGTTGGTCCGTCTGATTCTTTCCAGGCTCCATTAGTATTAAGAGTACGTCTAATCCCCTCGTGTTCCCAAGTATCTCCTGCGGTAGGGGTTTGGCTAAAATTAGTACCGTCGTGTGTTATCATTGGCATATTATTCTCCTATGTCCCAAACCAGACAAGGCCTGCTCCGATTGCGATTGCTATGTATGATGAATATCCATCGGAGTCAACCCAAAGGTCTCCTGCTGCGTGTCCTGTAGTAGGTGCAGATGTATCTACGAATACCTTAGGTACTTTCTCTCCACCAATAGTGAAAGCACCAGCTGCGCTTATAGCAGTGGCTAAGTCTGTAGATGTAGTATTATTATAAGGGCCTCCTATGAATATATCACCAGTATCTAAATTAGGAGCTTTAACTACATCACTCGCTATATTTACTTTAATCAAACCTTCGGCATCTGATTTTAAAACAACACCGATAGCTTGTATAAATTTAGCGCTGCCTTGAGGTAGAACATTAGTTAGTGTACCTGCACCCGCACCTACGTACAATACATCACCGAATGCGTACGAGCTAGTATTCCACTCTATAATGCCACTAGTTACAACTTTAACCGGA
>DTVJ01000182.1 GCA_012963565.1 Piscirickettsiaceae bacterium | reverse complement strand
ACACCAAAATTAGATGGCTTTGCAGGCTATGATGATGGCTCTCGACTTTATACGCGAGGAGATGGCAAAAAAGGCAGTGATATCTCTCGAGTATTTAACCGTGGCCTACAGGTTTACAATGATTCTGAGCGTGGCCAAGGTGCGGGTGAAATCATGGTTAAGAAGAGTTATTTTGAAGCACATTTATCTGACAGTTTTGAATATCCCCGTAACTTTCAAGCCAGTTTAATCAAAGAAAAAGCCCTAGATGAAAAAGCCGAGCAAGCTATTCGTGAAAAAGCAGCCTTGTTTGTGCCATTTGCCCAATTACCTACTTGGTCGGGTAGCATCAATGAGTTAATCACTCATTTTGACCAGATTGTAGACCAAGTGATTACTATGGTAGATTTTGATGTAGATGGGGTGGTGTTCGAAGTTGTTGACGAAAATTTAAAAATCCAGATGGGTGCCAATCGAAAATTTCATCGTTGGCAGATTGCTTTTAAAGAAAACAAAGACAAGGCGCAAGTTAAAGTTATTTTGGTCACGCCTCAAGTGGGTCGTACTGGAAAAATTACCCCGGTTGCCGAATTAGAACCAACTTTATTAAGTGGAGCGACTATTGTCAGAGCAACAGGACATCATTATGGATTAGTAAAGGAACAAGGATTAGGTATTGGAAGTGTTATTGAACTAACACGTTCTGGGTTGGTTATTCCGAAAATCAATCAAGTTTTAAAATCAGCACCCGTTGATATTCCAAAAGTATGCCCAAGTTGTGGCGGATTATTGCATTGGGATTCCGATTTCTTAATGTGTGTTAATCACGATAAATGTCCAGCCCAAATAATTGGAAAAATGGAGTATTTCTTTAAGATATTAGCCAATAATGATGGTTTTGGTATTGCCACGATTGAAAAATTATATGACTATGGTGTACGCAAAGTGTCACAAATTTACGCATTAAATGAAAGTGATTTAACTGCAATGGGTTTTGGAAATAAAACCAGTGTAAATCTTATTACTCAATTAAAGAGATCCTATAGTGAACAAGTGGAAGACTGGCGTTTTTTAGCGGCTTTTGGTATGGTCAGAATGGGCATGGGTAATTGTGAGAATTTACTTAAATCGTATACGTTAAATGAGATTTTTTCGCTTGATTTAGAACAAATATCCAATATTGATGGTTTTGCTGAGTTGACTGCACAGATGATAGTGAATGGACTTGAGTCTATTAAAGGTGAGTTTGACATACTGGGACAATTTAATTTTAATTTAGAAGTTACCCCGTTGCGAAAAGATATCAAAGTGTTAAGTCATGCTTTGTTTGGTAAAAAAGTTGTTTTCACCGGAAAGATGGCTGGCTCTAGAGATGAGATGAAAAAACATGCAAAGTCTATTGGCATAGAGGTTACAACCAGTGTCAGTGCTAAAACAGATTATCTAGTGATTGGAGAAAAGGTTGGGCAAAAGAAAATTGAAAGCGCTCAAAAATTCG
>DTVJ01000181.1:1118-1481 GCA_012963565.1 Piscirickettsiaceae bacterium | reverse complement strand
GTATTTAACTCTGGACATTTACAACGTCTAGATATAACTAAGGAAGAGTTACAGCCCGCCATAATCTTGCTTAATGATTTAAACAAGATTAGCATCCGAGCATTAACAGATAAGAACATTTGGACTATCAATTGGGTTAAAAAAGACAAAGCCTATTTAAAAGCTATTGAAATAAAATTTACTCATCCTTACTGGGGCAATATTACCAAATTGGTTATGATTGATAAATAGCTCTAACCAAAAAGGCATTGCGCTTATTAGCACCATGATTATTATTGCACTAATAAGCGCATCAGTTGCACTGATGTGGCAACGATTTGGGAGAGACCTAGAGCGAACAACTTATGTAATAACGCACACTCA
>DTVJ01000181.1:0-1081 GCA_012963565.1 Piscirickettsiaceae bacterium | reverse complement strand
ATACTACTTAAAGATGACAGTAAAATTGATTCACTGGATGATGACTGGGCGCAAGAAATACCACCCATTCCTGTACCTGGTGGGCTGCTATCTGGCCGTTTAATTGACCTACACTCAAAACTGAATATCAACAATTTAATTGATCTTAAATCTGATCCTTACTCTCCACAATATCGCTCTTTCTTTTCCATTTGCTCTAGAGCCTCAATTACTTGATGATATTAACCTACTAAAATTCTTTCCCATTCAGCAGAGAAAATCTCCCACTTGGGAAGTCCTGGTAATAAGTAAAAAAATTATTAGTGAGTTATCACAACAGCTTGATGAGCACCATATTGAAGCTGCCAGCATCGTTCCAAACTTTATGCTACTGCCCCATGTATCCAATAAAGTCGCTTATTATGAGGATGATGGTATTGTTATTTATCGTAATAACTACCTACAAGGTGGCTCACTCCCTGTAGATGTATTTAATACACTTTACCAAGATAAAGATCAGCTGGTAAGCTCAAACTTAGATGCTAATCCAGCTGTTAAATTTAACTTATTTGGTAGTAATAATAATCATTGGAAAAAACACCTGGCACCTTGGAAAATACCTGCAGTATTAGTCACGGCGCTATTCTTGTTCTCCTTCGCACAGACTGTAGTGATTAATAATACACTTGACACGCAATTAGCACAATTATCAGCAAACAACGAAAAAACTTTTAGAACACTGTTTCCAGAAGTAAAACGCTTGGTTAACCTACGCGTTCAAGCTGAGCAAAAACTCACTAAAGCCAAAGCCTTAAAAGCAAACTACAGTAATGACTTATTGTCTCAATTATCAGCTCAATCTAGTACAACAATACAAGCTTCTAAAGTAACTTTAAAGCAAGGAAAGCTCACTATTGAGGCATTGAAATGAACTGGCAACAACTAACTCAAAATGACAAAAATAAAGCCATTGCAGCACTCGCAGTATTGCTAGCTTTTGTTTTAGTCACTTGGGTGTTTTTACCCATACAGCAACGTGGTACTGACCTACAAGCCCAACTTCAGTCTCAACAGGAATTGGCCCAGCATTTAAGCAACACAA
>DTVJ01000180.1 GCA_012963565.1 Piscirickettsiaceae bacterium | reverse complement strand
TTGATCGTAGTGATTCACCTACTTGCTCAATTTGATGCTGACGCTGAACTTCACGACGCGCAGGAAGATCACCCACATTAGCCACAAACTCTTTAGCGAATGAACCATCCTGAATCTCACCCAAGATTTTTCTCATTTCTGCTTTTGTTTCATCAGTCACAATACGAGGACCACGTGTCACATCGCCATATTCAGCTGTATTTGAAATTGAGTAGCGCATGTTAGCAATACCGCCTTCATACATGAGATCAACAATAAGTTTTAACTCATGTAGACACTCAAAATAAGCCATCTCTGGCTCGTAACCAGCCTCAACTAGAGTTTCAAAGCCTGCTTGAACTAGTGCAGTTGTACCTCCACATAGCACAACCTGTTCGCCGAACAAATCAGTTTCTGTTTCTTCTCTAAATGTTGTTTCTAAAATACCCGTACGTCCGCCACCAATCGCTGATGCGTAAGACAGTGCAATTTCTTTTGCGTTGCCTGATACATCTTGTTGAACAGCAATTAAATCAGGGATTCCTCCACCTTTAACAAACTCAGAACGAACTGTATGACCTGGCGCTTTTGGTGCAATCATAATGATGTTCAAGTCAGATCTTGGTTGAATCATATCATAATGAATATTTAAACCATGTGCAAAAGCTAAAGTTGCGCCTTGTTTGAGGTTTGGCTCGATATTATCAGTATAAATCTTAGCTTGAAATTCATCAGGTGCAAGAACCATGACTAAATCTGCCCATGCTGTCGCCTCTTCAACTGACTTAACTGTCAAACCTGAGTCAGTTGCTTTTTTCTCACTCGCAGAACCAGGTCGAAGACCGACTACTACATCTACGCCAGAATCTTTTAGGTTATTTGCTTGGGCATGACCTTGTGATCCATAACCAATAATTGTAACCTTCATGCCTTTAATGATGTTCAAGTCTGCATCTTTATCGTAATATCTATTCATTTTTTTCCTCTGTATTTAACGCACTTAATGTACTTTATGTTATTTAATCTTCTCTTCTTTGACAAACGCCAGTAACGCCTGTTCTAGAAACTTCTAAAATCTTAGATGCATCAATCGCATTTAAGAAATCATTAATTTTTTTACTTTGACCTGCTAATTCAATAAGATAGGTATCTTCTGATGCATCAAGTATCTTGCCTGCATATTTATCAATCAGCCTATCAATATCAGCTTGTGTATTTGGATCTACATCAACCTTGACTAGTAACAATTCTCGTTCAATATGCTCTGTCGCAGTAAGATCTGTTACCTTAACGACATCAATCAACTTATCGAGCTGCTTCACAATTTGCTCAATAATACCGTCATCTCCTACACTGACAATGGTCATACGTGAAAGTGTTGTGTCATTTGTTGCTGCTACTGTTAATGACTCAATATTAAATCCTCTGGCTGAGAATAATCCTGCAACTCTAGATAAGGCACCTGATTCATTTTCTAACAATACTGAAATAATATGTCTCATGGTTATACTAAGTTTAGTCCTTCATCATTAGTCGAAGCCATCTCGTCACGTCCTGCCAATAACATTTCATTATGTCCTGCACCCGCTGGAATCATTGGGAATACATTCTCATGTGGATCCGTCAGAATATCTAAAAATACTGTACGATCTTTTTGTTTAAACGCTTCAATTAGTGCTGGTTTTAGATCGGCTTCTTTTTCTACCTTAATACCGATATGACCATAACTTTCTGCCAATTTAACAAAATCAGGTAAAGCATCCATATACGACATGGCATAGCGTTTTTCATAAAAGAATTCTTGCCACTGACGCACCATACCTAAATAACCATTATTTAAATTAATAATTTTAACCGGTGTGTTGTATTGCAACATGGTTGAAAGCTCTTGTAACATCATCTGAATACTGCCTTCACCCGTCACACAAGCAACGTCCCTATCAGGATCGGCCAATTTGGCACCCATCGCTGCTGGCAAGCCAAATCCCATTGTTCCCAATCCACCAGAATTAATCCAACGACGTGGCTCGTTAAAGTGATAGTACTGCGCAGCCCACATTTGATGCTGACCAACATCGGAGGTCACAATGGCTTCACCATTGGTTACTTCGTACAGGGCTTCGATCACGCTTTGCGGCTTAATTACGCCTTCTTTGGTTTGATAAGCCAATGAATCAATACTACGCCATTCATTAATCTGCGTCCACCAGGCAGAGATATCAGCTGTCTTTTTGCCTTTTAAAGCACTAATCAAATCTTGTAATACTGACTTTACCTCGCCCACAATTGGCACATCAACAGCCACATTCTTACCAATCGAAGAAGGATCAATATCAATGTGAATAATTTTTGCCGTTGGGCAGAATTTTTCTATATTTGCTGTAATTCGATCATCAAATCTTGCACCCACTGCAATCACACAATCTGAATCATGCATCGTCATATTGGCCTCATAAGTACCATGCATGCCAAGCATGCCTATGAATAATTCATCTGGAGCTGGATAAGCGCCTAGACCCATTAAAGTTTGGGTAATTGGAAAGCCTAATTGACGGGTAAATTCTCTAAGTTCGTGAGATGCATTACCAATAACACAACCACCGCCTGCATAAACAATTGGTTGTTTTGCTGCAACAATTAAATCTGCCGCCTTGGCAATTTGCTTACTATCGCCATGTACTTTAGGCTGATATGAGCGTAACTCAATAGCATCAGCAAAAATAGGTTCTTCAATTTGAGCAATGGTAATATCCTTAGGAATATCAACTAACACCGGGCCAGGGCGGCCAGTACTGGCAATATGAAAGGCTTTTTTAATCGTTGAAGAAATTTGATTAATATCTTTGATTAAGAAATTGTGTTTCACACATGAACGAGTGATACCCACCGCATCAACTTCTTGGAAGGCGTCGTTACCAATGAGTGGTGAAGGCACTTGACCTGAAATAACCACCATTGGAATAGAATCCATATGAGCCGTTGCAATACCAGTAACTGCATTAGTAATGCCTGGGCCTGAAGTAACGAGCACCACACCGACCTTGCCACTAGTTCTCGCGTAACCATCAGCTGCATGCGTCGCACCCTGCTCATGACGAACCAAAATATGCTTGATATCGTCTTGCGCATCTAACGCATCATAAATATGTAATACTGCACCGCCTGGATACCCGAAGATATGCTCTACACCTTCGTTCTTTAGGCTTTGTACTAATATTTGCGCACCATTCAACTTCATTGCTTTTTTCAAGAATAAAAACCTTCAGATTATACCTAAGGTAGGTCTATTACAAATGCCTGTTTATAAGGAATTTTGCCAATCTTCGGAGTAGAATTTGATGGGTGAATCTTCGGCTTCAAAAGTCTCAATAGACCAAGTATCTGGCTGCTCAAGAATAGCTGACAGTAGCTGATCATTTAACAAGTGCCCAGTCTTATAACCTTCGTAATGACCAATTAAATTACTACCCAATAAATACAGGTCACCAACAATGTCTAATATTTTGTGTTTAACAAATTCATTTTGGTAACGCATACCGTCTTCATTAAGCACGTCATCATCACTAAGGGCGATAGCATTATCCATGCTGGCACCGAGTGCTAAATTTTGCCTTTGCATCATTTCAACATCTTTCATATAACCAAAAGTTCTAGCGCGAGAAATCTCCTTTAAATAGGATTGTTGAGCAAAATCGATAGTTAGCATTTGACCACTTTCTTTTACTTTTTTATGATCAAAATCAATCTCAAGTGTTACCTTGAAACCTTCATAGGGAGATACCTTTGCCCAAGAATCACCGTTCGTGATTTTTACCGTTTTTTTAATGACAAAAAAGTGCTTATGAGCATCTTGCTCTTCAATGCCGGCAGATTGTACCAAAAAAATAAAAGGTGCAGATGAGCCGTCCATAATTGGCACCTCAAACGAGTCTAACTCAACCAGAACATTGTCAATACCAAGGGCTGAAAAAGCACTCATTAAATGTTCTACAGTTGACACCTTAACACCCTGGTTTTCAAGGCCGGTAGAAAGTACCACTTCATTTACAAAAGCGTTGTGTGCTCTTACTAACTTGCCGCCCACATCCATGCGCCTAAACACCACACCATGATCAATCTCAGCAGGAATGAGTGTCATGTTGACCATGCCGCCGCTATGAATGCCAATACCACGCGCCTTAACGGTTTTTTTGATTGTTCTTTGTTTGATCATGAGTATGTATTAAAGCTTAAGGCTAAGATGCTCCTTGATTTTACCCAAAAAATTTCCTTGTTTGTTTAATTGTTTCTCTCTAAAATCAGCCTCATTAGGCTCAAACAACAACAAACCTAAAGCACACGCGTAAACCGGATCTTTAAGGTTTTTCTCAAACTGGACTTTTTTGGTTGTAATTTTGTCGATATTGACACGGCCAAATTTGGTTCTAATTCTGGAATAGCTTAATAACAACTCATCACAGCCAACAATCTTAGTGGCACCACCAGTTAAAACAAAGCCTGACTTAATTACCGTTCGACTACAAAGATTTTGATCCTTTAAATTCTTCGTAATATGTGAAAATAACGTCAAATAAGATTGCTCTATCACCTCAACTAAAGATTGGTGTGATAAATAACGCTCAGCATCTTCAGGGTCATCGATTTGTTGAAATAGAACTAATTTATCTTGCCTAATAAGCTTCCTTTGTGCGCAACCGTAGTCTATTTTTAATCGCTCTGCTTCTTCAAAAGAGGTGTCAAACGCATAGGCAATATCTTCAGTAATTTGATCACCTCCCTCTTGTATAACTGCACTATGTGTAATGCCACCTTGGGTAAATACTGATAAATTAGTCACGCCAGAGCCTATATCAATTAGACAAATACCATTGTATTTTTCATCTTGGGTGATATAAGTTTCGCTACTCGCCATTGAACTTAATACAATATTATTCAACCCAAAATCACTATTTCGGATAGTTTGCTCGATTGCGTTGACGCATTGGTTTGACACAGTCACAATATGCATGCTGACTTCTAGATTAGTTGCTATTTGACCAACAGGATGTTTAACAACAGTACCTTGATGGGTGATTGGATCTTTGTCTAATGTAAAATGATTAACAACACTATTAATAACTTGTTTATTAGCAGGTGTTGGAATTCCGCAAGCATTTTTAATAGCAGATTCTGCATCGTTCTCACTAACTTCATTTGTTGGTAAAAAGGTTTGGCCATCTCGGTTAATTATTGTTAAATTTGGATCAGATATATTCGTACTAACATTTAACAATTGTTTAATATCACAACTTAAACAGGCATCTTTCACCACTTTTTTAATAGCTCGACTCGCTTGCTCTATATCAACAATTACCCCTTTTTCAACACCAGCAGAATCTCCCTTGGAATATCCAGCTACAGTGAACTTTCCATCTTCTTCATCAGCAAGTAAGACAACAATCTTACTACTACCGATATCAACACTCGCAATAAAATTACTATCAGCCATTTCGATACTCTTGTTCCGACTCTATAAAATCTAACCACTCATACAAATGATTCAATCCAACCACTTTCCCGCTTAATGCTTGCCTAAATTTTTTGGCATTAGGCTGAGCATGATACAAACCCAAAATATGCCGAGTCATTGAGCGAATCGGTACGCCTTGATCACTTTGGTTTTTCATGTACTCAATAAAGTCTAATAATACTTGTTCGCGACTCACTCTTGGTGTGTTTTGCTGATAAATTTGCGTATCGACATCAGCCAATAAGTATGGTTGATGATAGATTGTTCGCCCAAGCATAACGCTGTCTACTTTTTCTAAATGACTGATTGCGTCTTCTAAATGATTAATACCGCCATTAATACCGATGGTTAATGCCGGGAAATCTTGCTTAATTTGATACACCCAATCGTAATTGAGTGGCGGCACTGTACGGTTTTCTTTTGGACTCAAGCCTTTTAGCCAAGCCTTACGAGCATGAATAATAAACGTGTCACAACCTGCTTGTTCAACCGTGGTGACGAAGTTAACCAGCTCCTCATAGCTTTCCATATCATCAACACCAATACGTGACTTCACAGTAACGGGAATATCACTTG
>DTVJ01000179.1 GCA_012963565.1 Piscirickettsiaceae bacterium | reverse complement strand
GCCAATATGGATTATTTCTCACTTTTGTTTGGTGATATCTTATCAATTACCAATCGTGATATTGTTTGGGTATATTCGGTGCTAATCGTGATTGTAGCTTTGTTGTCTATCTTCTGGCAGCGCTTGTTGTTGCTGACTTTAAATGAGGATTTAGCCAAAGCAGAAGGCATTAAGCATACTTTTTATCAATTATTATTCATGTTGATGATTGCACTTGCGGTATCTGTTTCGGTGCAAATCGTGGGTGTGTTGTTGATTACTTCGTTACTGATTATCCCGCCAGCCATTGCTAAAGTATTTGCCCGTACCCCGAGTCAGATGGTGTTCAAATCTATTTTGGTTTCGATACTAGCAGTGATTATTGGCCTGAGTGGCTCTATGTATTACGATCTAGCAACTGGTCCAGCTATTGTGATTGCATTAGGAATTTTGTTTGTGCTGTCTCAGTTCTTCGCTAGTAAAAATTTAGCCTAGAGAATCATTCAGTTCGGTTAATTGGTTGGTTTGTTGCTCAACAATCAGTGGTTCAATAATCGATTCTAAATCACCCTCCATGATTTCCGCCAATTTGTACAACGTGAGGTTGATGCGGTGATCGGTAATACGCCCTTGTGGGTAATTGTAAGTGCGAATTCTTTGCGACCGATCGCCACTGCCGATCAATTCTTTGCGTTGTGAAGCTTGTTCTTTTTGCTGAACTTGTTGTTGCGCATCAAGAATTCTGGATGCCAGTACTGATAGCGCTTGTGCTTTGTTTTTATGCTGTGATCGACCATCTTGACATTCAACTACCGTGCCCGTTGGTATGTGAGTGACACGTACTGCGGAATCGGTTTTGTTGACGTGCTGACCACCTGCTCCACTGGCTCTAAAAGTATCCACCCGAACATCACTCATGTTGATGTTGACTTCATCGATATTTTCTACTTCAGGCATAATGGCCACTGTACAAGCTGAAGTATGTACACGTCCTTGAGATTCGGTTTCTGGTACGCGTTGTACTCGATGTGCACCTGATTCAAATTTGAGTTTTGAATACACGTTGACACCACTGATGCGTGCGATGATTTCTTTAAAGCCACCATGGTCGCCAATGTTAGAGCTCAAAACCTCCATTTGCCATTTTTGTTTTTCAGCATAGCGAGTGTACATTCTAAACAAATCACCAGAGAAAATACTCGCTTCATCACCACCTGTACCCGCCCTAACTTCAATAATAATATTGCGAGAATCATTTGGGTCTTTAGGCAATAGTGCTTTTTTAAGCTCTAAATCTAATTGTTCTAGTTTTACCTTACCTTCAGTAATTTCCTCTTTAGCCATAGCTCTCATTTCGTCGTCATCTTCAAGCAGCATCATTTCAGCGGCTTCGATGTCTTCTTGTGTTGCTAAATACTGGGTAAATTGTTCATTAACTGGGGTTAATTGGGCATGTTCAATGGAGAGCTCACGAAATTGTTTTTGATCCGAGGCAACATCAGGATCAGACAACATCGCACCTACTTCTTCAAGGCGCATAGACAATTGCTCAAGCTTCGTTAATATAGAGGCGTTCATGATTTTTTAGACTTAATATTGGGCACACAACCTTCGCATTGAGCGAGCTGCTCTTCAGAGACTTGTTTGATATTACTAAACGGCGTGTGTAACAGTTTATTGGTAAGCTGATCAGCCAATTGGGTAATAATAGCCGCTGAGTCTCCGCCTTTTTTTAGTTTTTTTAGTGCGGCTTCAACGGCCACATTTTTAATATGGTAGGCGCTCTGTCGATACGATTGAACTATTTGTTCATGCGGTAGTGTAGCCAGCCAGTCGTCAAATTTTTTGTTTTGACCAATGATAATTTCTTCGGCTAATGCTTTTTCTTTTTGTCTACTACCTATGTTGTCATTCACCACTTGTTGAAGATCATCGACGGTGTATAAAAACACATCATCAAGCTGACTGACTTCGGGCTCAATATCTCTAGGAATGGCAATATCAAGCATAAACATAGGCCTATGTTTACGTAGTTTGAGTGCTGTTTCGATCAGACCTTTACCAATGATAGGTACCGACGCTGCAGTAGAAGAAATAATAATATCGGCTTCGTGAATAATGTTTGAAAACTGCTTGAGGCTGACAGCCTTAGCCCCGTATAGTGAGGCAATTTTTTCAGCATTTTCTACCGTTCTATTGGCCACAATCATATTACGAACACCTTTTTGGCTCAGGTGTTGTGCACATAGTTCAATCATCTCACCAGCACCGATAAGTAGCACTGTTTGTTCTGCTAGATCGGCAAAAATCTTTTCACTGAGTTTGACCGCGCAATAAGCCACAGATACGGGTGAAGAGCCGATTTCTGTATCAGTTCTGACTTTTTTAGCCGTTGAAAATGCATGTTGAAACAGCTTTTCTAATAGCTTATTGAGTGTGTCCGCTTCTTTAGCGGCATGGTAAGCATCTTTAAGTTGGCCTAAGATTTGTGGCTCGCCTAATACTAAAGAATCTAACCCTGTTGCCACATGGCAAATATGCGTTACTGCATCATCGTCTTCAAAATAACTCAAATAAGGATCTAACTCTGCGCGTTGAATGCTGTGAGTATTGGCTAAATAATCACTCAGTATTTCTTGGGTGTTATCTGCATCAACAATTGCATAAACTTCAGCACGATTACAAGTAGAAAGAATGGCGCAAGCTTCAATACCGTCGGTATTGTTGAGATGCCCCAGGGCATTAGCTAATTCCCCAGACGCAAACGCAACTTTTTCTCGCACTTCAACGGGTGCGAGTTGATGGTTGACACTCAAAATTGCGATACGCTGCATAGAAGACTTAATAAACAAACTCAAACAAACGCTTAATTATACAAGTTAATGCTAGAATGAGCGCCATGATTAGAATCTGGTTATTGGTTATGTTATTGAGTGGTTGTAGCACCATACCAGAACAAGTGGTTCATACCAGCAATACATTTAAAGTTGTTCCTGATGCATGGCAGGCGCAGGGTAGGGTTGGCGTGGTGTTTAATGGCAGAACTGAGAACGTAGGTTTTAAACTTGATTTTAAAAAACAAGCTTACCAGCTTACCCTAACCGCTACACTAGGGGTTGGACAGATAATGATCGAATCAAATAACCTAGGTTTATTGGTAGATGGTAAGCTTGTTGAATCTAATTTTGAACATTGGATGACAAGAGAGTTAGGCTGGTATTTTCCTATTCAAAAATTAGCGCCTATTCTATTTCAACATGAGCAACAAGTTGACGACAAGTGGGCAATTAGTATTGCTAATTATCAGCAAATTAACAAGGTGAACTACCCTAAAATCGTGCGCCTTAACCACCTCACAAAACCAATTAAAATCAAACTGCTGATTAGTGAAGTTAATCAGTTAAAATGATAGAAAAATTCAGCAATTTAGTATGATAGAACAAGACTCTTTAGTAGGTGGACAAGACCAAGGTAGTGAAGACATTGTGATGACGTCGGTGCGTCCAGATTCATTTTCTGAATACATTGGTCAAGATGATGTTAAGTCACAAATGTCATTGTTTATTGAAGCCGCTAAAAAGCGGGGTGAGGCACTAGATCATTCTTTGATTTATGGTCCTCCAGGTCTAGGTAAAACCACATTGGCTAATGTGGTTGCTAATCAAATGGGTGCGGGGCTTAAACAAACCTCTGGTCCAGTGCTAGAGCGTTCCGGAGATTTGGCTGCAATCTTAACCAAGCTTGAACCCTACGATATTTTATTCATTGATGAAATTCACCGTCTTAACCCAGTGGTTGAGGAAATCCTGTATCCGGCCTTGGAAGATTTTAAACTTGATATTATGATGGGTGAAGGCGTGGCCGCACATTCAGTACAATTAGACCTTCCGCCATTTACCTTGATTGGTGCTACTACACGTGCAGGCATGCTCACCTCACCGCTGAGAGATAGATTTGGTATTGTTCAGCGCTTGCAGTTTTATAAGGTTAAAGATTTACAGAAAATTGTTCAACGTTCAGCTGCTATTCTTGGGATTCATATTGAATCAAATGGTGCATTAGAAATTGCCAAGCGTTCACGTGGCACCCCTAGAATCGCCAATCGCTTATTACGTAGAGTGCGTGATTTTGCTGATGTTAAAACTGATGGTGTGATTCATCAGCAAATTGCACACGATGCTTTGATTGCGCTCAAGGTGGATGAGCGTGGTTTAGAGCAATTAGATAGAGATTATTTATCTATTATGACGCAGAAATTCTCAGGTGGTCCAGTTGGTTTGGATACGCTTTCAACAGCGATTGGCGAAGACCGAGGCACCTTAGAAGATATGGTAGAGCCTTATTTAATTCAGCAAGGTTTTATTATGCGTACCCCGCGTGGACGTAGTGCGACAGATTTAGCTTATTCACATCTAGGGTTAACCAATCCTTCAAACACAAAAGATCTATTTAATGAGTAAGATAAACATTAGAGTTTATTACGAGGATACAGACAGCGGTGGCGTAGTTTATTATGCCAATTATCTTAAATTTATTGAAAGAGGGCGTACCGAGTACCTTAGAGCTTTGGGTTTTGAACAAGATGATCTAATCGAGCAACAGAATGTGATTTTTGCAGTCAGATCAATTAATGCTGATTATCGATCACCAGCAAGATTTAATGATTTATTGAGTGTGAAAACTTTGATTGAAAAAGTTGGTCGCGCCAGTCTGATTTTTTCACAGAAAATAATGAGTTCAAAGCAAAATAAGGTATTATTTGAGGCAAAAATAACCGTGGCATGTTTGAGTGCCAATAGTTTTAAACCTTGCGGTATTCCGTCGATCATTATGGAGAAAATAAATGGATAACAGTTTGTCAATTCTTAGTCTAATCCTCAGTGCTGGTTTTGTAGTCCAGGTAGTAATGTTTATCTTGGTATTAATGAGCGTTTATTCTTGGACGTTGATCTTATCAAAAAAGAAAACTTTATTTGATGCCAAAAGAGACATTACCAAGTTTCATAATAATTTTCTTGAAGATACGGATTTAGACAAGCTACACAGTCAAATCCCAGAAATTGCTGCTGAGCGCACACCAATGGAGCATATTTTTGGCTCTGGCTACGGCGAGTTTACGCATTCAATATCCTCTTCTAATCAAGCATTAGTGATGAACTCTGAGCGTGCTTATCGTTCAATGAATACCACAGCCAATAATGAAATTGATCGCCTAGATGGTGGTTTGAGTGTTTTGGCAATGATTGCCTCATCAAGCCCATATATTGGGTTATTTGGCACTGTGTGGGGAATCATGCACTCGTTCATTGGTCTGGCGTCAGTTAAGCAAGCTACTATTGCTATTGTCGCACCCGGTATTGCAGAGGCGCTGATTGCAACAGCCTTTGGTTTGTTTGCGGCTATTCCAGCTACCATGGCTTATAATCGTTTGGTTTCTCAAGTTGAGGCCATTGCTAATAATTACACTGCTTTTATTGAAGAGTTGTTTGTTATTTTCCAAAGACAAAAATAATTCTTAACGACGATGATCGAATTACCAAAACGTATTAGACCTCAGGTAGACGCACAAATCAATATTGTTCCCTATATTGATGTGATGTTGGTTTTGTTGGTAATCTTCATGATGACCACACCCATTATCGAGCAAGGTATTGAGGTTGATTTACCCTCAGCTGAAGCAAAAATGGTTGACTTTACTGAACAACAACCCACCATTATTACCATCAATCGGGTTGGTGAATATTTTATTAATTCCATGGATGATGAAAGTGCTGAGGTGTCTCAAGGCGATCGTTTACCGCTGGGTAGAGTTGCCGCACGTGTACAGGCTAGATTACAAGCCTTTCCAACAATGAAAGTATTTGTTAGAGGTGATCGCGAGGTTGCTTATGGGTCGGTCATTGCACTAATGTCTTTTTTACAAAAACATGGGGTTGATAAAGTTGGTATTGTGACCGAATCTCCAGATGCCAAATAGTATGGGTACTGATTTCATTAAAAAAATCAAATTACCCGAGATTGCTAAAAGTCATCCGATCGCTTTTTGGACGGCCATTGTACTGCATCTTATTTTGATGTTTGGTCTTCTTTTCTCAAGTGTTCAGCGTTGGGAGATTCCACAACAAAAACCCAAGGAATCTAGATCTGTTCCCAAGGCAGTCACTATTGACTTGACTGAAATCAAAAAAGAAAAACAACGTTTGGTTGATATCCAAAAGAAAAAAGAGTTAAAGATTAGGCGTGAGGAAAAGCGTTTAAAAGTATTAGAAGACGAGCGTTATAAAAAACAGAGAAAGATTAACCAACTCAAAGCAAAGACTGAAGAAGAGAAAAAGGCTAAAGCTTTTGCTGAAAAGAAAAGAAAAGAGGCTGAAAACAAGAAAAAAATAGCAGAGAAAAAAGCTAAAGAAGCTGAAAAGAAGAAGCAAGAAATTGAAAAACAAAGAAAGGCCGAATCTAAGAAATTTAAAAAAGAACAAAGCAAGCGTGCATTAACCAAAGAGATACAACAAGAAGAAGATCAAGACAGAGAAATTGCTCAAGAAGATATACTGAATGAACTTAAAGTTAATTACATTAATCAAATCGCCTCTAGAGTAAGGAACCAGTGGCGTTATCAAGGCGCAGAAGATCATTGGGGTTGTGATGTTTATATCTTGCAAGATCTTGACGGCAATGTGCAGAGTGTGAATGTACAATCTTGCAAAATTGATAACAACACCAGGGCTAAATCATTTAAAGATGCCATTGAACGAGCAGTGTATAAAGCATCGCCATTACCACCTGCGCCAGACAATAGCGTGTTTGATCGCGAAATTTTATTCCATTTCAGGGTGAACTAATGACTGACATTGAAAAAATTGATGACCAACAAAAGAATCAATTAACTTCTCGCTTAATGCAAATAATGGAGAATTGGCAATTGGCAGACCAGGATCAAATCACCTTACTAGGCTTGCCAAAATCTTTTAAAGCCAGACATTTGTATTTATATAGAAGAGGAGACAAGTCATTTGATTTTGATCAGACTTTAATTGAGCGTAGTGAGATGATTTTGGGTATTCATGAGTCACTAGGAACCACTTTTCCAACCAACCGTGAATACGCTGCTATTTGGCTTAAACGACCGGTTAAAAAATTCAAACAAAAAGCGCCATTAGCATTAATGCTCAGCGGTAACACCGGCATAAAGCGTGTCTGGCATTTTTTAGATTGCACGCAAAGTTGGAAAGAGTAGTTGATGAAAAAGTCTAATTTGATTGAAGTAAAAACCCAGACTGAAGCACTTTACACACTAAAAGTGTTGACCAATAACACAGACGATTTGTTAACTGAGATTGCTGCTTTGGCTAACAATAATAAAAAACAATTTCAACACGCGCCGGTTATTTTAGAAATTGAAAACAAACACTTTCAAGCTAATGAGCTGGCTGTACTGGTAGAAATACTTACTCAAAACAATATGGTAGCAGTGGGCATACGCTCGCGCAAGCAAGAGCTTATTGATTTTGCAAAGTTTTCAGGTTTAGCGGTATTTGGTAAATCATTAACACCGAGTAAGCCTAAAAAATCAAACAAAAAATATACTGAAGATAAAGCTCCTAATCCACATCAAGATAAAGTTTACCAAGCGCCTAAAATTGTTGCTAACAAGGTGCACTCATCGATGCAAGTATTGGCTAAAGACAGCGATTTGGTATTGTTGGGCACAGTTAAAGCAGATGCTGAAGTAATGTCGTATGGCAGTGTTTCTGCATACAAGGAAGTGCGAGGTAAAGTATTTGCTGGTATTTCTGGTGATGAAAAATCGACCATTTTTATTCAATCATTTAATGCGCAGTTGATTTCAATTGCTGGTGTTTACAAGAAGTTTGATGTTGTACCAACTAAACTTTACGCACGCTCTGTGATGATTGATTTAGACGAAGGAAAACTAAGGTTTCAAATAATATGAGTACACAAGATTTTTTATTAGAACTGGGCACTGAGGAGTTGCCACCTAAGTTATTAAAGCATTTATCTAACGCACTGACAGGCAATTTCACTGAGCAGCTGTCCGAGCTTAATTTATCTTTTTCTAAAGTTGAGTCTTTTGCCACGCCAAGACGTTTAGCTGTGCTGGTGAGCGACCTGCAGTTACAACAAGATGACCAAGTCATTGAGCGTAAAGGTCCATCTGTTAGCGCACCTGATCAAGCCGTTGAAGGCTTTGCAAAATCTTGCGGTGTTGCCAAAGATGCGCTCGCCAAAAAAGCTTTTGGTAAAGCAGATTATTACTTTTTCAGTAAAGAACAAAAAGGCCTAAAAACAGTTGACTTGCTTGAAAACATTGTGGATATAGCCATTAAGAAAATACCCGTTACCAGGCCAATGCGCTGGGGCGACTTAAGCTTTAACTTTGTACGCCCAACACATTGGTTGGTGATGATACTAGGTAGCGAGGTAGTTGATGCCTCAGTGATGGGGCTTAAAAGTGGCAATATTACCAGAGGTTTACGTTTTACTGGCGAATCAGAATTCAGTATTAATAATGCCAAAGACTACCGTCAAACACTATTTGATAAGGCAAGTATCGAAGTGGATTTTGATGCGCGTAAAGAGATGATTCGCGAGCAAGTCATGCAAGTGGCCATAGAGTGTAAATCGAATGCTGTGATTGATGAATCATTATTAGACGAAGTATGTGCTCTAGTTGAATACCCGCGTGCATTTTCAGGCGCTTTTGATGCCAGGTTTTTAGCTGTACCTGAAGAGGCGTTAATTTCTGCTATGAAATCACACCAAAAATATTTCCATATGGTGGATGACGAAGGCAAACTATTACCAGCCTTTATTTCAGTGGCTAATATCGAATCCAGTGATTTGTCTGTTATTATCGATGGCAACGAGCGCGTTATCAGACCTCGCCTCACCGATTCAGAATTCTTCTGGGAGAAGGATAAGTCCACTTCTTTAGAATCGCGCCTATCTAAACTAGATAGTGTTTTATTCATGAAGTCGTTAGGCTCTATGGGTGACAAAGCTAAACGCATTGAATCATTATCGACTTATATTGCTAAGGTGATTGGCGCAGATGCCAACCGTAGTGCCCGAGCAGGTTTATTAGCCAAAACAGATTTAGTTTCTGACATGGTGGGTGAGTTTGCGGACCTACAAGGTGTGATGGGTGGTTATTATGCACTCAATGATGGTGAAGATTCGGCAGTTGCAACTGCGATTAGCGAACACTATCACCCAAGGTTTGCAGGTGATACACTTCCTAGTACCAATGAAGGTCTAGTAGTTGCCATTGCAGATAAACTAGACACAATAACCGGTATTTACGGTATTGGTCAAGGACCTACTGGTTCAAAAGATCCTTACGCTCTAAGAAGAATGGCGTTAGGCTTATTAAGAATTATGGTGGAAGGCGAGCTTAAGCTCGACCTTAAAGCGCTGATCAAACAATCTCTCAGTCTACATTCATCTGAGGTAGATACTTCTAGTGCAGATGCTATTTATCAATTTATGATGGATCGTCTGCGCGCTTATTACAAAGAACAAAAGGTGAGTTCCAAGGCATTTGAAGCAGTGTTAGCGGTGCGCCCAGAGTCTCCGTATGATTTTCATTTAAGAGTAGCAGCTCTCAATGCATTTACCAAAGACAGCGCATCAGAGAGCTTGATTGAAGCTAACAAACGTATTGCTAACATGCTTAAAGATCATCATGATCTAGGTACCGATGTTGACACCAGTGTATTTGTTGAGCAGGCTGAACAAGCACTATTTGATGCAACCTCAGCCATTGCTAGCAGTCTTGCTTCTACCAATGATTACACCCAATCTATGAGGGAGTTACTTAGCCTTAAAGACACGATTGATGAGTTTTTTGATAAAGTCATGGTCAATACTGATGATGAAGCACTTAAGCACTCACGCTTGACACTACTTAACTGGGTGAGGTCTTTGTTCTTATCAGTAGCGGATGTTTCTTATCTTTCGTAAGGCGTAATTATGAAAGCTTTAATTCAGCGCGTTACCAATGCTCAAGTTGAAGTTGATGGTCAAATTACAGGTAAGATTGATCAAGGGTTGTTGATTTTTATCGGCATTGAAAAGTTTGATGAGCAAACTGAGGCAGATAAGATGATTAAGCGTTTATTGTCATATCGTATATTTTGCGATAGTAATGGTAAGATGAACTTATCCGTTAAAGATATTGATGGAGGGGTTTTAGTTATCTCACAATTTACCCTAGTTGCAGATACTAAATCTGGAACAAGACCCGGTTTTTCAACAGCTAAGTCGCCAGAGGAAGCCGAGCAGTTATACGATTACTTTATTACCCAAATAAACAAGTCTCATACCGATGTTGCTAGCGGTATTTTTGGCGCTGATATGCAAGTATCACTCACCAACGATGGACCTGTTACCTTTCTGCTCTCGTGTTAGATTATATTTTTGATATTACATCGAGATATCACGAATATCTTGTCTTAGCAGGAATCATATCAGCGATCGTGTTTATTGTTAGTATTTTAATAACCCCGTTTCTATTGGGCATGATTCACCAAAATTACTTCACCAATCCAAATCAACATAAGTTAGAAATAGAACATCTAGGGCACGTGATTATTGTGATTATTAGAACCGTGATTGGTTTTGTATTGTTTATTGCTGGCATTATTATGCTAGTGACACCAGGTCAAGGAGTGATTTCTATATTATTAGGTTTGTTTTTAATGGAATTTCCAGGTAAACGTAAGTTAGAGTTAATGTTTATTAATCATGATCCAACTTTTAAGACCCTTAACTGGCTCCGTGCTAAGGTCAATAAACCGCCTTTTGATAGATGAAAGAAGGCAAGTTAGTCCTAATTATTTTATCAATAGCAGTATTGATTTATACCGTGTTTTATCTAGTTTCACGCGACATCACTTTACCTGATAATCAAGCTATGCCTTGGCAAAGCTATGTCAATGATCAAGGTGAAACCGTTGTTTTTGATTTAACCATGGGTAAAAGTACACTTACTGATGCCATGCGTTTATTCGGCACCGAGGTAGAGGCTTCTTTGTTTGAAGAAGACAACAATAAAAAAGATCTTGAGGTGTTTTTTTCGAGTACCAAGGTGGGTGGTATCTCCGCAAAAGTGATTCTTAATTTGGATCTCAATAACCAGCAGTTTGCCTATCTGAATAACAACATAAAAGAGACCGAGGCATTGTCAATAGATACTAAAAAAATCTCATTTAATCAGGCTGGTGAATCATCCATGTTTGCCCTAACGATCAACTCATTAACCTTTATTCCTAGAGCTGATTTATCAGCTGATACTCTGATTGGTTTATTTAAAAAACCAGCACGTGTTGATCTTGTTGAATCAGGTATTGAGTATTGGTATTATCCAAGCAAAGGCTTACGCATTATTGTTGATACTGAAAATAAAGAAATACTAGAATTCTACACACCTTAGATTAGGATAAATTATGATGAAAATGTATGGTATTAAAAATTGCGATACCATTAAAAAAGCGCAAAAGTTTCTAGATGCACATGACGTTGTTTTTGAATTTATTGATTTTCGTCAAGACCCTATTGACACAACAACCTTACAAAGTTTTATCGATGCAGTAGGATGGGAAAAACTAATCAACAAGCGCTCTACCACTTATCGTAACTTGAGTGATGATGAGAAGCAAACTATTACTTTAGAAATGACGTTAAAAAACCCAACCTTAATCAAGCGTCCCGTTTTAGTAACGGGCGATGATGTTGTAATTGGGTTTAGTGAAAAACTTTATTCAGATTTGGTTTAACTATTTTCTTCTTGCTGCTTAGCCATTTCTTTGCGCACCTCTTCCATGTCTAACTCTTTAGCTTTATTCACAATAGCTTCCAAATCAGCACCAGCCATAGCACCTGGTTGAGAAAAGATAGAAACCTGCTCTCTAAAGATCATTAGCGTTGGGATTGATCGAATTTGGAAATGACCCCCTAACTCTTGCTCATCTTCAGTGTTAATTTTTGCAAAAACCACATCGCCATCAAATTTGTTTGAGATTTCTTCGTAAGTTGGTGCAAACTGCTTACAAGGGCCACACCATGGCGCCCAAAAATCAAGAACCACAATATCATTGTTTTGAATTGTTTCGTCAAAATTATCTTTGTTTAGCTCTAATACTGCCATTGCGTACTCCATAAAATTTCTAAAAAATTAAGTATATCATAAAATACTGATATACATTATAAAAACTGTTTTAAATGATAAAATTTTTCTATGAAAATATTAGGGGTTGATCCCGGCTCAAGAGTTACTGGTTTTGGTTTGATTGAAGCCAACAAACTTAATTTTACTTATATTGCCAGTGGTTGTATCCGTACCAAGGGAGAGCTAACTGATCGCATCACCACTATTTTTATTGAGATTAATCAAATCGTTAAGCAATACCAACCTGATGTGGTGGTGATCGAGCGTGCCTTTATGCGCCCTGATAGACCTAACCCTGATGCTGCCATCAAACTAGGGCATGCTAGAGGGGCGATTATTTCTGCGGCGGGTATGAATGGTATTACGATGGTGGAATATAGCCCCAATCAAATTAAAAAAGCTGTGGTTGGCAAAGGCCATGCTACTAAAGATCAAGTGTCTTACATGGTGCAAGAATCTTTAAAACTTAATAAAGCACCGCAAGAAGATGCAGCAGATGCCTTGGCGGGCGCTATGTGTCACGCCTATCATAGTTTGTAATTTTGACTTTAGCCGAAATAAACCCTAATATCACCAAAGCCAGGTAATTCTTTAACAACCTCTGTCAACTTAGCCAGAATTTCATCATAGCTTTTGTCTGAGGACAAACAGTCAAGTGGCAAAAAGAAATCTACATGGATTTTTCCATCTAAATAATGTAGCTGTATGCGTTTGATTTCACCATCGCATTTATTGTTAAATAAAGCTTTATTTAAGATACCTAGCGCTTCTGCTCGTTCTGGTAAGTCCTCGTAGGGCGCATCGATTTCATCATCTTCTGGGTCAATATGTACGGTGACATCGTTTAGGTTTTCTAGACATGATTTAGCCACACGTTCAACGCTGACGCTAATAATATGCCCTTCACTTACGCTTAAGAAAGGATCTACTTGTACGTGTACATCACATGAAATTTTATGACCATTTTTACGAGTACGCAGTGAATGTACACTATTAACACCACTAATTTGCCCTATTACATGGTACAAACGTTCAATTTGATCGGCATCGATTGAAGTGTCCACCAATTCTTTGGTAGCACCTAGGCCTAACTCCCAAGCAATATAAATGATCATGGAACCAACTACAATTGCAGCAACACCATCTAAGTATAGATAACCATTAAGACTTCCTAAAATACCAACAAATACTACGATCGAAGACAATGCGTCTGAGCGATGGTGCCAGGCATTGGCTTTTAACATTTCAGATTTGTAGGTTTTAGCTACCTTCAATGTATACCAGTATAGTGCTTCTTTAGACAGAATTGACAAACTAACAATACTTAGTAACAGAACACTATGTGTTAAGGATTGAGGGTCAGATAGTCGGTTAATCGCATCAAAGATAATACCTGTACCGATAATAGCTAGAATAATAGACAGCCCTAGAGTTGCAACAGTCTCGAACCTTTCGTGACCATAGGGATGTTCTGCATCTGGTGCATCACCGGAATGCTTGGCAGCGTACAGAACCACACCATCTGACAGTAAATCAGAAAATGAATGGATACCATCAGCAATTAATGCGCCAGAGTTACCAATGACACCTGCGATGACTTTAAATATTGCCAACAGGAAATCAACAACACCACCAACGATGGTAACTTTTTGGCTAGCCTTGGTGCGATTCAGTGTGTCCATTGTTTAAAAATTTAAATAACCTTTATGCGTTATTTTATGACATCTAGTCATAAATATGTATTTATAGTCAAGTACGGTTTATTAACGATATTGATTATAATAATCTTATATAATATTGAGAATCATTCCTATTAGTATTTGCATTATCAAATGTTAACCATAAACAATTTATCAATTAATTATAAAAACAACGAAGTTCTGGACGGGTTTAATCTAGAACTCAATCAAGGTGATATCTTTGCTTTATTAGGCGATAGCGGCAGTGGTAAAAGTTCAGCACTTAGATTTATTGCAGGACTTGATCAGGCCGAGAATGGATCAGTTGAATTAGATGGTGAACAATTGTCTATGGATGGGAATCATAATATCTCTCCTGAGGCGAGAGGTGTGGGCATGGTATTTCAGGACTATGCATTGTTTCCACATATGACCGTTGAGAAAAATATCCGTTTTGGTATTACCGATAAATCTAAAACTGAACAGCGTGAAAGGGTTAAAGAGTTACTGACCTTAATGGGCTTAGAAGATATAGGAAAGAAATACCCACATCAACTCTCAGGTGGTGAGCAACAGCGTGTTGCACTAGCTCGTGCATTAGCACCTTCACCAAAACTTCTATTATTGGATGAGCCATTCTCTAGTTTGGATAAACATCATCGTGACTCATTGGTTATACAAGTTAGAGATATACTTAAAAAATCAAAAGTTACTTCAATTCTAGTTACCCATAGTAAAGATGAAGCAAGCGTACTTGCTGATAAGGTGGGAAAAATTCAAAATAAACAGTTGCATATTAATTAAATTTTTAACGGGGCACTACAAGATGAATGTAAAAACATTGATTTTATCAACAGCAGTATTTTCCGTCTTAACTGTGTCCAGCATAACAACAGTTCAAGCAGTAAGCGATGGCTCTGTTACTGTGTACAGCTCTAGAAAAGAACACCTTATTAAGCCATTATTTGAGGCATTTACAAAGGATACCGGTATTAAGGTTGACTATCTAACTGGCAAGGGCGGTGCATTAATTGAGCGCTTAAAGCTTGAAGGAACCAACACTAAAGCAGATATGTTTATGACGGTGGATGCGGGTAATCTTTGGTATGCTGGTTCACAAGGCTTATTTCAGTCGGTTCAGACAGATATATTAAAAAGTAACATTCCGAGTCATCTAAGAGATCCCGAGGGTTTATGGACGGGTTTATCGATACGTGCAAGAACAATTGTTTATAACACTGATAAAGTAAAAGCATCCGATTTATCAACTTATGCAGACTTGGCATCACCAAAATGGAATGGCAGACTTTGTTTGAGAACCAGCAAGAAAATCTATACTAAATCATTAGTGGCATCGATAATTTATAATCATGGTGAAGCTAAAGCGGGTGATATTCTTAGTGGCTGGGTTAACAACCTAGCAGCCACACCACATGCTAAAGACTCACATGTAATGAATGCAATTCTTGCAGGGCAGTGTGATGTCGGCCTAGTAAATACCTATTACTATGGTCGCTTGATTGAGAAAAATGCAAAAGCACCATTAAAATTGTTTTGGGCTAACCAAGACACAACAGGTGTACATGTAAATATTTCAGGTGCTGGTGTCACTAAACATGGTTCAAATTCAAAAGATGCAACTACATTACTTGAATGGCTCTCATCTGCTAAGGCGCAATCCATTTATGGTTCGCTTAATAAAGAGTATCCTGCTAATCAAAGTGTTGCATCGGATGATGTGGTTTCTTCATGGGGTTCATTTAAACAAGACAACATGAATTTAGCACAAGCAGGAATTTTGCAAGCTAAAGCAGTGAAGTTAATGCAGATTAAGGGTTATAAATAATTTTGAATTTATCAATAAAAAACCCTAAGACTTAAACAAGCCCTAGGGTTTTTGTGTTTTAAAATAACGAGAAATTTACAAGAGATATATTTTGGAAAAAAGTTGTTTCAATTCAAAAGTATGGGTCAGTATTTTAGCCTTATTGGTAGCAATGCCCATTTTTGTCGTCGCCTTGTCGTGGCTGTTTCCACAACATGAACTTTGGGCGCACTTCTCCGAGACTTTACTACCTGGTTTAATCAGCTCTACTGCCATCTTGCTAATTGGTGTTGGTGCCGGCGTAACCTTATTGGGTACAGTACTGGCTTACTTAGTAGTGATGGTGGAGTTCCCTGGCAGGAAATGGTTAGAGTGGGCGTTGTTCTTGCCGTTTGCTATTCCAGCTTATGTATTGGCTTTTGTTTATTTGGGTGTGTTTGACTATTCAGGTTATGCGCAAGTTTGGATGCGTGAAATCTTAGGTTTACCAGGATTTGATATTCGCGCCGGCTCGTGGGCAATTATTCTTACTTTTGTTTTAGTGTTCTATCCATATGTTTATATGATGACACGCGCATCATTTAAACGTCAAAAAATTGAGATGATTGAAGCCGGTAGACTGTTAGGTGCTCATCCCTGGCGTGTGTTCTGGAAAATATCCTTACCACTTGCTCGACCTGCAGCAGCGGCGGGATTACTAGTAACATTAATGGAAACACTGGCTGATTTTGGTGTGGTTAGCTTGTTTAATTATGATACATTCACCACGGCAATTTATTCCGCTTGGGGTGATTTTCGTTCCATTGAGGTGGCAGCGCAGCTAGCCTCGTTATTGGTGTTAGTGGCATTCTTTCTTATTTATTTTGAGAAGAAAGCACGTGGCCATGCTAAGTATTATTCAGCTGATGTCTCAAGTAAAAGACCTTATCATGCAACAGGACTTATTGGTTGGTTAGTTACCTTATTTGTATTTGGTGTGTTTATGCTTTCATTTGCAATGCCAATGTTACAACTCATTATTTGGGGCTTGAGTGCATGGACTGAAGAATGGAGTGAAAAATACTTTAGTCTTATTTCCTCAACTTCAATTTTAACTGTGTCAGCTGCAATAATCACGGTAGGCATTGCCACAGTCTTGGCACTTCCAGGTCGCTGTAAACAAAATAGTTTATGGTTGAAAGGAGTAGTCCGCATGGCAACTTTGGGTTATGCGTTACCTGGATCGGTTATGGCAGTGGGTTTACTCTACGGCATTAACCAAATATCTGAGATTAATATTTATTTTGGTGGTGAGTCAATTAATCATATTATTTTTGGATCTATTTTCTTGCTATTATTTGCTTATGTATCTCGATTTATGGCAATTGGATACAGTTCAATTGATGCTTCTGTTCAACAAATTAAACCGGTATTCACTCAAAGTGCACAATTATTGGGAGCATCACGTTTACGATTAATTTGGCAGGTCTACTTGCCAATGATGACACCAGGTATCTTGGCAGGTGGCTTGTTAGTTGCAGTTGATGTAATGAAAGAACTGCCAGCAACTTATCTTTTACGTCCGTTTGGATGGGACACTTTGGCAATTCAAACCTATGAACTTAGTGCTGAAGGTTTGTATGAGAGAGCTGCCGTGCCAGCATTGATTATGGTGCTGTTTGGCGCAGTACTTATGTTGGTATTCCAGTTGCTAGATAAAAAATCTTCAAAAGGTCTTTAAGTAAGTAAAATACCCTTAATTATTAAGGCTTTATTAGGGCTAATGAGCAATTCGTTATTAAATATTAAAGGTGTATCTTGTGCGGCAATTAACGCCGGCATTAAGGATAATGACGCCTTGGATTTATCAATTATTTCTCTTGCTGATGGTAGTACAACGGCGGCGGTTTTCACTCAAAATATTTTTTGTGCAGCACCAGTTGTGGTAGCGAAGAATCACTTGCAACAATCACCACTTGCTTTATTAATTAACAGTGGTAATGCCAATGCTGGCACAGGTACACAAGGCATGGAAAATACCGTTAAGACTTGTGAAATTTTGGCAGAAAATCTGGGCATTAATATCAATCAAGTATTGCCATTTTCAACCGGAGTGATTGGTCAACAATTAGATCTATCTAAATTTGAAGCAGGCATTCCAAGTGTGGTGAGTAAATTATCAGCTGACGGTATTGCCGATGTGGCAAAGGGCATATTGACGACTGATTTGGTTGAAAAATCTGCCTCTACACAGTTTGAAGTAAATGGTACGACGGTAACTATTACTGGTATTGCTAAAGGCTCAGGTATGATTCGTCCCGATATGGCTACCATGCTCAGTTTTATCTTTACTGATATTAAAGCCAGTCAAGCCGAATTGCAAACAGGCTTAACCATAGCCACGAATCAATCCTTTAATCGTATTACGGTTGATGGCGATACCTCTACTAATGATGCTTGTACACTCAGTGCCACTGGTATGTCTGGCGTTGATATTAATGATTGCATGGATGAATTCCAGCAAGCGTTGAACTTTGTGACTAAAACCTTAGCACATAAAATTATTAAAGATGGCGAAGGCGCTACCAAGTTTGTCGAGGTATGCGTAAAGGGTGGCGCCAGCAACAAAGATTGTCTTGAGGTTGCTTATACCGTTGCACATTCACCACTGGTTAAAACCGCATTATTTGCCTCTGATGCAAACTGGGGGCGTATTTTAGCGGCGGTTGGCCGTGCTAATATCGATAGCTTAACTATTGAAAATATTAATATCTATTTAAATGATGTAAGCATCATTCAAGCTGGTGAGCCGGATACAAATTACACTGAAGCAGCGGGTAGTAATGAGATGGCAAAATCAGAGATTGTGATTACTATTGAAATTGGTGATTGTGACACGAAAGAGAGCGTGTGGACCACAGACTTTTCCTATGATTATGTGAAGATTAATGCCGAATATCGTACATGAGTGTTTATAGACTGTTAATTTCTTGTCCTGATGCACACGGCTTAGTGGCTAAGGTGAGCCAATTTATTTTTGAGCATAATGGCAACATCAAAGAGGCGCATCATCATTTAGATGACCAGAATAAACGCTTCTTCATGCGTATTGAAATTGAGTCGAGTTCATTGTCTTGTTCAATGGACGAGTTTCGAACCGATTTTTCCTCACTAGGTGACCAATACAATATGGCTTGGCACATTAATGATACTGCACAGTTAAAACGTATCTTGATTATGGGCTCAAAGTCGTCACACTGTGTAGCTGATCTTTTGCATCGTGGACATGAGCTTGAACTTGAAGGTGAGATCATAGGTGTGCTCTCAAATCATCAAAGACTGTCAAAACTAGCCAGTTGGTACGATGTACCGTTTAAGCAAGTAAGTATTAGTAAGGATACTAAAGAAAGTGATATTGCTAAGATGAGCGAAGCAGTGGATGAGTTTGATCCCGATGTGATAGTTCTAGCACGCTATATGCAAATTATCCCTGAGGATATGTGCAAACAATATGAAGGCAAGATTATTAATATCCACCACTCTTTCTTACCATCGTTCGTGGGCGCCAACCCTTATGCCCGTGCGGCAGAGCGTGGGGTTAAACTCATTGGTGCGACTTGTCATTACGTAACTGCTAATTTAGATGAAGGCCCAATCATTGAGCAAGATGTGGTCAGGGTTGATCACGCTGATAGTGCTGACGATATGAAAAAAATGGGTCAAGATATAGAAAAGATTACGCTAGCCAAGGGTTTGCAATATCATTTAGAAGATCGCGTACTGACTTGTAATAATAAGACGATTGTATTTTCTTAATCCAATTTAGTGCAAGGTGCTATTTTCCACAATAAATTCTTTAAAACGTGTCGCCATAGGTGAAAGCTGATTTTTAGCATGATGAACGACGTACCAGTGACGTGTAATGGGAAATTTATCAGCGTTAAGTTGCTTAATAATGCCATTTTCTAATTCTAACTTTACTGTATGTTTGGAAACAAAGCCAATACCGAGCCCTGCTTGAACAGCTTCAATAATTGCTTCATTTGAGTTGATCTCAATATCAGAATTAAAATGCATACCGGTAATACGTTCAATAGTAATACGAGTGCCAGAACCTTGTTCACGGGTAATAAGGGTTTCCTTATTGAGTGCTTTAATAGTATTTCTTTTATTCTTAAGTAGTGGGTGTTCTGGATGGGCGATGGCAATCAGTGGATTTTCCATAAATGGCTGGGTGACGAGTGGCATATCACTAGGTGGCTCACCCATAATGACCAAGTCTGTTTCATTATTAGTAAGCTTATCTAATAATGATTTACGGTTTGTCACCTCTAAGTAAAAAGTCATGTTTGGATAATCTTTTTTAAACTTTGCCAAAACACGACTCACAAATGAGTTGGTTGTTGTAGCTACCGCAATTTGCAAGTGTCCTGCTTCAGGGTCTAATGTTTGCTCAATGTCTAATCGAGTCTGCTCTAATTTGGCAATCACCTCGATGCATGTTTGATAGAGTTTTTTGCCAATAAATGTTGGTGAAATGGTTTTACCTTTAATATTAACTAAATCAGAGCCAATATTTTTTGTGAGTTGTTGGATTTGCATATACACGGCAGGCTGCGTAATATTAAGTTCTTTACTGGCCTTGGTAAAGCTTGTTAGGCGCACGACGGCCTCAAAGCTATACAGTTGTTTAAGAGTGTAATTAATCATAAGTAAAACTTATTATTTACTAAATAAATATTATTTTACATTATTTAAACCTTATTGTATGATTGAGGTTCTTTTAATGAAAGGAGAGCTTAAATGGCTAAGGTTTATGATGCGGGCGTAAAGGACTACCGCGATACTTATTGGATGCCGGATTATACCCCGTTAGATACGGATATCCTGGCATGTTTTAAAGTAACACCACAAGAGGGTGTTCCTAGAGAAGAAATTGCAGCAGCGGTTGCAGCTGAGTCTTCTACAGGTACTTGGACTACAGTATGGACAGATCTTTTAACAGATCTTGATCACTACAAAGGTCGCTCATATGCGATTGAAGATGTACCAGGTGACGACACATGTTTCTATGCATTCGTTGCATACCCAATTGACTTATTTGAAGAAGGTTCAGTAGTGAACGTAATGACTTCTTTAGTAGGTAACGTATTCGGTTTTAAAGCACTACGTGCATTAAGACTTGAAGACATCAGATTCCCAATTGCATACGTAATGACTTGTAATGGTCCACCACAAGGTATCCAGATGGAGCGTGATATTCTTAACAAATATGGTCGCCCATTCTTAGGTTGTACAATTAAGCCTAAGTTAGGCTTGTCTGCCAAAAACTATGGTCGTGCATGTTATGAAGGTCTTCGTGGTGGTTTAGACTTCACGAAAGATGATG
>DTVJ01000178.1 GCA_012963565.1 Piscirickettsiaceae bacterium | reverse complement strand
CTGTACGTGAGACTTTGCCTGAAGGCTTTCAACGCAGTGAATTCTTACTAGAGAAAGGCGCTATTGATATGATTGTACATCGCCGAGATCTGCGCGATAAAGTACATCAGTTGTTACAAGCTTTGCATGGCTAAATATAAACTGTTGTACAAACTCACACATGCAAATGGTGCGTTAGTTGACGAATCGCTCGATAGCCCCCTTGAATTTGAAATTGGTGATGGACAACTTGATCCATGTTTAGAGTCTTGTATTGAAGAGGCTAAAGTCGGAAAATTGCAAACTTTTTTACTGAGTTATGACCAGGCTTTTGGTTCGGTTCATGATGAAGCCGTACAAGTGATGAAACGTTCAGAGTTTCCTAAAGATATGATTATCGAATTAGATGCTGCCGTTGAGTTTGAGACACCGACGGGTGATTCTTACGTTGGCTGTATTGATAAGATTAAGGGCGATGAGATTACCGTTAATTTCAACCACCCCCTGGCTGGCTGTGATGTATCATTTCAAGTAGAAATAATCGAGAAAAATTAATGAAGGTTTTATTAGCCAACCCACGAGGATTTTGTGCAGGTGTTGATCGTGCCATTGAAATTGTCGAGCGTGCGTTGGAGTTACATGGTGCGCCTATTTATGTACGTCATGAGGTGGTACATAATAAATTTGTAGTGGATAACTTAAAGGCCAAAGGCGCTATTTTTGTTGATGAGATAACTGAAGTACCATCAGGCAAGGTGGTGATTTTTAGTGCACATGGCGTGTCTCAAGCCGTGCGTCAACAAGCTGAAGCAATCGGTGCGATTATTTATGACGCAACTTGTCCATTAGTAACCAAAGTACACAAAGAGGTCACTCGCAAACAAAAACAAAATCACAAAGTTATCCTGATTGGTCATAAGGGTCATCCTGAGGTTGAGGGTACGTTAGGACAGTCTCGCGATGGGCAAACGGTGCAACTAGTTGAAACCGTGGCAGATGTAGATAATATAGAAGCATCAGGCAGTGAGAGTATCTCTTACACTACACAAACTACACTATCAGTAGACGATACACAACAAATTGTTGATGCGCTCAAGGCAAGGTTTCCAGAGGTTGAGTCCCCTAAAAAAGATGACATTTGTTATGCTACACAAAATCGACAAGACGCGGTTAAAATTCTAATGCAAGACTCAGATGTATTGTTGGTGCTCGGCTCTAGAAACTCATCTAATTCAAATCGTTTGCGAGAGATTGCGGATAAAATGCACAAAAGCGCTTACCTAATCGATAGTGCTAGTGAAATCAAATCTAGTTGGTTAGATGGTGCCAATATCGTCGGGGTAACCGCTGGTGCCTCAGCACCAGAAGTATTGGTACAAGAGGTGATTAACTATTTATATGATTATGGTGCAACACAGGTGATCGAAGTCAGTGGTGCTGAGGAGAATGTACACTTTCCCGTACCAAAACAATTAAGATAAGGAAAAATATTATGTCAAAAACAGCGTTAATTTGTGGCTCG
>DTVJ01000177.1 GCA_012963565.1 Piscirickettsiaceae bacterium | reverse complement strand
TCTTTCATTCTAAAAGCAATAGCCATGTGTTTGTGAGGAAAACTGTCTTTAAACAATCTTCCTCGTTCTTCCTCTAGGATTGAAGGACAGAACGGCTGATAGGATGGGCGACGCTTAACTGTTGAGTTAATTCTTTGTCTAGTATCTTCCATCATAGGATTACCAATAATAGATCGATTACCTAGTGCTCTAGGGCCAAATTCCATTTTTCCGTGAAACAATGAGCAAATCTTACCTTCGGCTACAGACTTTGCCGCTTCTTCAGGCCAGCTGCTTTCTAAATCTTCAACGGTTATATTATCAAAACCATCGAGTGCTATTTTTACTTGCTCACGAGTATATTCATCGCCAAAATATGGCATAACATAGTCTTTGAGCCAGCTGACGTCTTCTTTGTGTTTAATGGCTGCAATCATGGCACTACCTATAGCCGTACCATCATCCCCCATTGGGGGTAAAACGTAAATATTTTTAAAATTGGTCTTCTCATAAATATTGAGACTCATGATGATATTAGCTGCTACACCGCCAGACAAACATAAGTTATTAATTGGATATTTTTCATAGGCAAAATTTAAATAATCAACAATGGTATCTTCAAGGTAAGTTTGTACCACAGCACAAAAGTTCTCATCGCCCATTTTTGCTCGATGCTGTTTTAGAAAGTCAATGTCATAAAAAGGGGTGATCTTTGCAATATCATAGTTGATACTTAAAGTGTTTTTATCAATTTGAGTTGCATCCTTTAGTTGAGCTAATAAATCTTGATCAGCCTTGCCAAAGGCGGCCAGTGCTTCGACTTTGCCTTCGTCACTATTAGGGTGTAGGTCCATAGCTTGAGTGAAATAATTATAAATACGGCCAATCGATAAATAACGATCTCCGCTACCCATAAAATCAGCACTGGATTGACCAATTAGCTCGTATTCGGTATCACTCTTAAAAGAATACAATTTGCTAAAAAAGCCATCTCCTTGCCCATCAATAGTTAAAGCGAGTGCCTCGCCTCCGTTAAAAGGGGATAAGTAGTAAGAAGGAATGGCGTGACATAGGTGGTGCTCATAAAAGAAAACTTCTTTCGGATCTAAGTTATATTTGTTAAAGTTCTTCTTTATGTAGTTGGTAAATGCTCGTCTATTACCTTCTGGGGATTCTTTGACTAAAGCTCTTTTAAATTTAGCACCGTAGTAAGATTTAACCGCTGAAAAATTGGTAAACAAAGATTTAACTATAAATCTATTTTTCTCAGCTCTTGATATGCGCAAATCCTTACCATAAGTTGGGTTAACAATAGAGCGAATGGCCTTTTCAATATCTTTATTATAGGTCATCTTTTCCCTTAACTCACCATCATGACCTTTATCTTCAAAATCACTATACGAATGAGCTACATAGTCGACGCTATCAAATTGATATGCACCAAGAATAGGTGTGATATCTAAATAATCATGTTTGATTCTTGTCACTCGTTCTGTACTCATGGCAAATACTGTTTTTTGCT
>DTVJ01000176.1 GCA_012963565.1 Piscirickettsiaceae bacterium | reverse complement strand
GCTAACTTTACGCTCTGGGTCAAACGCATAAGGACTTTGGCGCGCATTAAGTGCTTCATGTATGGAATAATTTATAGGGTTTTTCATGGTTTTCTCCATAATTAAGAAATAAAATTTACTCCAACATGGCCAAAAAATGGAGGTAGTGAGAAAATAGTTTTTTAGTGGTAATTTGTTACCTCTTGATTAAATAATGATAAGAAAAAAAAGCCATTTGTGACTACTTGGGACACCATATGGTTAATATTTTTGAATAAGTTTATATATAATAACCATATGTATAAAAGATTGATAGTGAAATTTTTAGCAATATATATTCAAAAAAATCGAACATGAGACAAAAACTCAATTTAGATGCGCTTGTAGTCCTTGATGCCATTGCGCGTAAATCCAGTTTTGCAGCGGCCGCTAAAGAGCTTTATCGCGTCCCTTCATCAGTCACCTACACTATCCAGAAGCTTGAGGATAGCTTAGACATAGCGCTTTTTGATCGTCGCGGTCACCGTGCATACCTAACTCCTGCTGGCAAGGTACTGCTCAATGAAGGACGGGGATTGTTATCAATGGTTGACGACGTCGAAAGAAAAGTACAACGGATTGCAACAGGATGGGAAGCGGAATTGAGAATTGCTGTGGATGACCTAATACCTTATGAAAAGGTACTTGATCTTTGTGAGGAATTTTATCAATTTTCACCCGATACTCAATTACACTTAACTACAGAAGTTCTTGGTGGGGCGTGGGACGCTATAGCTTCAGGACGTGCCGATTTGGTAATTGGTGCATCGGGAGATGGCCCATCAGATGGGGTGGGTTACACCCTTCACCCAATGGGGGAAATAGAACTTATATTTGTAGTAGCCCCCAACCATCCTCTGGCTAAGGTTGCCGAACCTTTAACGAACACACTCATTCGAAAGTATCGTGCAATTGTAGCGGCAGATAGCTCTCGCCAACTTTCACCAAGAACTGTTGGATTATTGCCTGGTCAGCCCAGTCTTACCGTATCTAATATAAAAATAAAGTTGGAAGCGCAAAAGAAAGGTCTAGGGATTGGGTACCTACCACGGCATATGATTACTAAGGATTTGGAGCAAGGCAACCTTATCATAAAGGCTACTGAGGATGGGCTTAATCCTTTACATTCATTTTATTACGTCTGGCGTAATAATCATCACGGGAAAGCGTTAACCTGGTTTAAGGAACAATTGTGTGAAAATAAAAAAAAGATTGACTGGTTTTATAATGGCTAAAGGTTGTTGAGTAAGTAAGACTTTTCCTTATGGTTTATTAAGTACATTTATATTCGCATTCTTATTGACATTATCATTCTCCTTTACATTGCCATTAACATTAACATTTGCATTAGGTTGTGAGTTAGCTAACCTTAGGTTATTGATTAACTAACCACAATCATTACTTAGTATTAAGTTCCTGGTGGTCGACCTCCTTTATTCTTCGTGCGACCAATCCATCTGCCCAGTCAAATGCAACAGCCCAAAT
>DTVJ01000175.1 GCA_012963565.1 Piscirickettsiaceae bacterium | reverse complement strand
GCTTTAGCCTCTGCCGCCGCTTTTTCATCAGCAATACGTTTTTCTTCCAGCGCTTTAGCCTCTACTGCTGCCGCTTCAGCCGCCGCTATTTCTTGTGCAATGCGCTCAGCTTCAGCTTCTGCTTTAGCCTCAGCCGCCGCTATTTCTTGTGCAATGCGCTCAGCTTCAGCTTCTGCTTTAGCCTCTGCCGCCGCTTTTTCATCAGCAATACGCTTATCTTCTAATATCTTTTCTTTATCGGTTAGTTGCGATAAAGAGTCAATGCCAGCAGTATTAATATCGGTGAGTGTATCACCATCAAATTTCAACACCAAGCGATAACGAATGTCATCTTTTTTAAACAAAGTAGAGTGATTAATATAATCCCACTGATTATTATGGAAAGGGTCAATAATACTAGGAGAGCCGATTAAGTCCTGTACTCGAGCTTTTGACATGCCTAGCTTTAATTGATTGATTTTGTATCGCTCCAGCACAGAACCTTGATGAATGTCGGGTTTGTACAGCGTTGGTACAGATAGGCCTGGAATAACTTTAGATATATCAGATAAACTTGGTAATTCTGGTAATTCTGGCATGGAAGGTGAACATGCAGATAAGAATGGTAATGAGAATACAATCAAAGTTAATTTGTTCATTTGTCGATTTTTGATTTAAAATGATTAAGAATTATTAGCTGATTTTACATCAAGGATATTAGATATGGATGCTCAAGATCTAAAAAGTGCAGGACTCAAAGTCACTTTACCTAGATTAAAGATTTTGGAGATTCTAGAAACTAGTGAAAATCGTCACATGAGTGCTGAGGATATCTATCGCACTTTAATCATGCAAGGCGAAGAGGTAGGTGTGGCAACGATTTATCGAGTATTAACCCAGTTTGAAGAAGCAGGCATGGTTAATAAGCTTAATTTTGACAACGGTCAATCAGTGTTTGAGCTATCTAATGTTGAACATCACGATCATTTAGTTTGTGTTAAATGTGGCAAGATTGATGAATTTTCAGATGATGTGATTGAGCAACACCAACATGATGTAGCTAAAAAACATGGCTATCAGTTAACTGATCACTGTTTATATTTATATGGTCTTTGCAAAGACTGTCAATAAACTTTATTCAAGAGCCCCTAAATGGAAGACTTTATTCTTAGAGCAGTATTAGCAGCCATAGGCATCTCAATCATTGCTGGCTCACTCGGTTGCTTCGTTATCTGGAAGCGTATGAGTTATTTCTCAGAGTCAATCTCACACAGCGCACTGTTAGGCGTTTCATTGGGTCTTGCTAGTGGGCTTGGCATTCACTTCGGTTTGGTGTTGGTAGGCACACTTTTTGCCTTACTGATTGTAGTTTTACAGGAGCGTAAATTTTTATCGAATGATGCAATTTTAGGCATTTTCTCGCACATTGCTCTCTCTCTAGGTATTGTTGTATTAGCCCTAGTGGGCGGCGCCAATATGGATTATTTCTCACTTTTGTTTGGTGATATCTTATCAATTACCAATC
>DTVJ01000174.1:709-1505 GCA_012963565.1 Piscirickettsiaceae bacterium | reverse complement strand
ACACTAAATATTTACTAATCGCATCAGTTGCTGCACTTTTAAGTTCAAATGTAAATGCTGCTACTTCAACTCAAACAGCTGAAAACTTAACGCCAACACTTACAGATGAAGTTTTAATCTCATTTGATCACCCACAAACAATTGCAGTAAACACACCAGACAATGCAACTGGTTCTGCTTCAGGTGATGTTAGTACAACAACTTGGACGGTTACATCTAACAATGCGGTAGCGGTAAACTTTACAGGTACTTCTCCAGATGAAACTACTGGTACTCAATCGTTCCCACAGTTCTCTAAGCAAGAAGTTGATGCAAACGGCACTGCAATTGCAGATCGTTTTGATCACCTTGCTACAACTTACGGTATCGTAATTGCTGGTTCTGATAGTATTGCTAACGAAGCAACTAGAAATGGTGATGCAATTAAGACATGGCACGATGGTATTGTACCAACTGCTACGCCTACACAGCTTGTAACTGCTGCTGGTACTGCAGGTTCTCCATTCTCACATTACGGTTCTATCATGCCAAGTGATGAAGGTGTATTCACTATGTCACTTTACTCTCAAGGTGTTGGTGATCAGTCAACTACACAGTCAGGTATCTATTCAACTACTTTAACAGCTGTTGTTACTGCTGACGAAAAATAATTGTAAACTTATGACTTAGTTGTCATATAACAACAATTAATAAAAACCCCAGTCACGAGATTCGTGACTGGGGTTTTTTTTGTTTTCGATTAAGCAACCCTTTGAACATAAAGCATGATTATTTGCCTTATATTCAACAATAGGAG
>DTVJ01000174.1:0-696 GCA_012963565.1 Piscirickettsiaceae bacterium | reverse complement strand
ACACTAGTCAACATGAGAATACAACAATTCAAATCTTTAGCATTCATTTCTTTGCTTCCCCTACTGAGCTCTACATCAGTTTTTGGCATCGTCCAAGATGCCGTTGTTATTGAATTTAAACACCCGCAAACTATAGCTGTGAATACGCCACAAAATACACTGGGGTCCGCCTCAGGATCTGTGGCCGCTACCACTTGGACCATCACTTCAAACAATGCGGTTGCGATTAACTTTACAGGTACTTCTCCAGATGAAACTACTGGTACTCAGGCATTCCCACAGTTCTCGAAGCAAGAAGTAGATGCAAAAGGTAATTTAATTTCAGATCGTTATGATCACCTTGAAACATTTTACGGTATCTATATTGATGGTACTGACAGTATTGCTAACGAAGGCTCAAGAGGTGATGGCGCAATTAAGACATATCAGGGTGGTATTGTACCAACTGCTACGCCTACACAACTAGTTGAAGCTCCTACTGCTGCTCCTTCTCCATTCTCTCATTACGGTGCTATCATGCCAAGTGATGAAGGTCTATTTCAGATGACACTTTATTCTAAGGGTATTGGTAATCAGAATACCACGCAATCTGGAGTTTATTCTACAACAGTTACTGCTGTTATTACTTCTGAAGAACAATTGTAACTTTTTCCAGCTTAAGACTTTAACTACTTTTCTTTAGATAAAGGCACTTTT
>DTVJ01000173.1 GCA_012963565.1 Piscirickettsiaceae bacterium | reverse complement strand
TATTGTAATAATGGCTTGGTTAAGATTGGTAGCATTTCTTTGGGTACGGCTTTAGTGGCTGGCAAAAAACGTGTACCATATCCAGCTGCTGGAAATAAACACTTTTTTATCATTGCTTATCCTTAATTTCTTTTAATTTTTCCATGAGTATTTGTTTGCCAGATTCAACACCTGGTTGATCGTAAGTATTAATATTGAGTAAGTCCCCCACCAATGAAGTTAGTAGCTCATAGTAATAAATAAGCTGACCAATGCTAAATTCATCTTGTTGTTTAATATTAATTTCATCCAGTGGAATACGTTGAACTTTTTTAAGTGATTCAATAATAGAGTCAGCTTGTAAGTTAATCAGAGTTGAGAATTCAACATTGTTGATTATGTCAGTATCTTCGAGATGCTTCAGTGTAATATTAGGAACTGGTGAGCTTACTTCAAAATTCTCTAGTTTGATAAAAGTAATAGTTTTATCACGTGTACCATCAATAATGAGTTGTAAGAAGGAATGCTGGTCTTTAGGGCCGGTAAGGCCAACAGGGGTAAGGCCGATGTTAAAAACAGAATTACGTTGTTTTTTCCCTAAACTCTCACCCCATAATTGTACATACCATTGGTTAAAATATCTAAGTGATTCGGTATAAGAAAACACTGAGTTAATAGGATAGTTTGCTACATTTTTGGCATAAAAAGTGGCTTTTTGTAATAAGACGTCTTGTATGTAACCATTGTCAAAAAAACTATTTTTAATTGAGTTAGCCCCTTGTAATACACGATCAACCCAAATACCTGCCAGTATTAACGGTATGGTGCCGACACTACTAAGTACCGAAAAACGCCCGCCAACATTGTCTTGAATATTAACAACAAGGGCGCCCACTTCTTTGGCATGTTTTTCTAGCGGTGAGTTTTTGTCAGTGATAAAAGTAAATGGACAATAGTCAACTGATGAGCCATTGATAAGTCCTAGTATGTATTTATAAGCGGCAATGGTTTCAATGGTACTTCCAGATTTTGAAATGATTAAAAAATGGGTTGATTTTGAAGCGAAATTAACGTCTCTTTGAAGATTATTAAGAGCAATTGGGTCAGTGCTATCAATAAAGTGCAATTTACGTTGTAACTGTCTAACTGGTTTTAGAAAGTGATAAATAGCTTTGGTACCTAAAGACGAACCACCAATGCCAATAACTACAATATCTGTCAGTAATTCTAAACCTTGTTGTTTATCTAGTCTTTCTAGGTAATCGTCTATGTAGTGAGTGTCTTGATTAGGTAGGTTGTAATAGCCAACAGATTTTGTTTCTTCTTGAATACGATCTATTAGTGCAGAGTCGTAATTGGTCGAGAAGCACAGAGTATTTTCCATACTGTTATTCTACCGTAACTGATTTGGCCAGGTTGCGTGGTTGATCTACATCTGTGCCTTTAATGAGTGCTACATGATAACTGAGTAGCTGTAAAGGAATGGTAAATATTATTGGCGCAGTAATTCTGCCGAGGTCGGTAGTGGTTGG
>DTVJ01000172.1 GCA_012963565.1 Piscirickettsiaceae bacterium | reverse complement strand
ATATTGACCAGCTATATGACGCTGAAGCAGCATCAGATGTTGTTCCTAGTGGTGTAGCTGAACTTGCAAAGCTTCAAGCAAAGGGTTTTAGCTACTTAAGACCTTAAGATCAAGTTAAATTCTGCATGATGCTTGTGTCAGACAACACTACCGGTGTTGTCTGACACAGTATAAGTATTGTGCAGATTTAAACCTCAATCATCCCCATCGCCATACCTATTCGCATCAGATCGGACAAATTATTTGCCTGCATCTTTTCCATGATTTTGGCACGTCTTGCTTCAATTGCAGATTGAGTGACAAATAATTCCTGGGCTATCTGCTTATTCAGGATACCTTTAATAATTAACTCGAAAACTTGCCTCTCTTTATCGGTTAAATATTGGTATTTTTGCTGTATATCACCAAGTTTTATATTTTCACCTCTACACTTTGCATCAATTTCTAAGGCTTTATAGACTATATCAAGCAACTTTTGATTGTTAAACGGCTTTTCTACAAAATCGACCGCACCCTGTTGAATTGCACTAACAGCCATTGGCACATCGCCATGGCCAGTAATCATAATAATTGGTGGATGTAGCGTATTCTCTGATAACTTTTGCTGCAAATCTAGGCCGCTCATCATAGGCATTCTAATATCGGTAATAAGACAGCCAGGTGCATTAGTATCAAATTGATCCAAATACTCTTGTGCCGAGGAAAATACTTTTGCTTGTAAGCCAATAGACTCCATCAAAAACTTAATCGAATCGCGAACAGATTTTTCATCATCTACAATAAAAACAGTTTGGTTTTCATTCATATTTTATTCATTTCCAAAGGTAAGTTAATTATAAAAATAGAGCCTTTTTTTGAAGTGCTTGATAAATACAGATTACCATAATGCCTCTCAATAATACTACGAGTAATTGACAAGCCTAGCCCCATGCCATCCTTTTTTTGAGATGCAAACGAGTCAAATAAACGCTTCTGCATTTCTGCGTCAATACCACTGCCCGAATCTTCTATAGATATTTCAAGTATTTTTCCACTCACCTTTGTTGAAATAGTTAAAGTCCTATTAGAAGTACTGTCGGCCATTGAATCAATTGCATTTTTACATAAATTTATTAATGCTTGATCAATCTGAATTGGCTGGGCCAAAAATTCTGGAATATTGCTTGTTAAATTAAGCACCAATTTGACATGGGCATCTCTAATATTGGTTGACATTAATGTAGCTACACCCTTAATTCGGCTGTTAATATCAATCATCGACTGCTCAACTTGAGCTTTATCACTTAATTTTCTCATATGTCGAATAACACCTGCTGCGTGCTCTGCTTGTAAGGATATAACCTCAAAAACATCCAACATTTTTTCAGTAGAGCATTTGCCTGCCTCTATCATTTTAGAACTTGCGAAAGCGCTAGTTGTAATCGCTGTTAGTGGCTGATTTAATTCATGTGCTATACCGGTTACCAGCTCTCCCATCGTGTTTAATCGATTAATATGCTCAAGTTGAACAGT
>DTVJ01000171.1 GCA_012963565.1 Piscirickettsiaceae bacterium | reverse complement strand
ACTCCTTAGTTTTTTTGGCTTTTGATTAACAAAGAATCCATCTACCTGAATCACTTTATGTAGCTTAGAATCTTGGTACGGCCCGAATACCTCAGAGTCTGTTGGTCCAAATAATGAGACTGTTCGCTTTTGTAAAGCCACGGCTAAATGTAGTGTTCCTGTATCGTTAGTTATTAACAAATCTAAATCATTTAATATACCTGGTAATTCTTGTATGGACGAGCCTCCACATAAATCAATTATTAAGTCTGACTGTCCAAACTCTAATGTGAACTCTTTGGTTAAATTTTGCTCATACTTTGTTGATCCAAGCATAACAAACTTGATTTTTGAAAATTCCTCATTCAGTCTTTTTGCTAGCTTTACAAAATTATCAACAGGCCACATCTTATATATGTCCTGCGCACCCAACTGGATACCTATATATAAAATACTAGGCTCTTTGTCAAAAAAATTACCACTCTTATAAAAATACTTGGGAACAAGCATTCTTTTAGAGGTCTCTTTTGGATTGAACAATTTAACTAGATCGAGTTTTTTTTCAATATCATGTTGTGTGTTTGTGTTTGGCTTATTAGAAAAAATATCTTTAAATTCATGATTAGAATTATCTGTCATTTTTAAAATATTTTTAGCACCACTTAATATGGAAAAAAATATATCCTCTGGACCGTTTGAATGAAACAAAAAAATAGTGTCAATTTTTTTCTGTCTTAACTGTTTAACAATGCCAATTTGAGATAAAAATCCTGATGAATACAATACAAAATCATCAACGTACTCAAATCCACTAAATAATGGGTACATTTTTTTATGCACCATAAAGGTAATATTAAGATTTGGGAAACTTTGTCGTAAACTAACAATAGCTGGAGTAGACAAAATGGTATCTCCTAGTCCACTATTAGAAACAACCAGGACATTATTAAAGCTTTTTAAATCTGATACTTTTTTAAATAATGGCAAAAATCGGTTAATTTTTTCAAGAAGCTTCAACTGACTAACTCCTGATAAATATTCATGATTTTCTTAGTCATTTCTACTTTGGAGAAATTATCCAGCACATAATCTCGTGATTTTTGAACATAATCTTTGCGCATAGCAGAATCATTGATCAACATAGTACAGGCTGCATTTAATTCATCTTGACTATCTTTATTGATCAAAATGAAATTTTGATTATTATGTAAATCTTTAGTGCTTCCAGCATTGGTAGATACTACAGTTGTTTGCATTAATAGCGCTTGCATTACTGACTGTGGGACGCCTTCACCACTATCTGACGTCAATACAAATACATCTAAAGCCTGTAATAATTCTGGCACATTTGAAACATGCCCCAGCATTGAAACATAATTCTGCAAACCAAGATCATTAATCATATTGGATAAATTTTCTCGTTGTGGACCATCACCAGCCATAACAAAATGAATGTTTTTTTCTGGATTGCTGTCGATGACATTACGTACCATATTCAAAAAACGATCATGTCTTTTGAATTGACGCAACACTGCAATAATACCAATGAC